>JAYUCM010000126.1:0-12329 GCA_043740355.1 Acidobacteriota bacterium
GGGCGTGGCATCGCGGTCATCGCATCACCGAGGAATCGACATCGTGGGGGTGCGCTCTACGCCGCATCGGCTCCCGCGCGGCGGGAGAATAACACCCGAGGTGAGGGGGGTCAACGCGGTCCGGAGGCCGCCTCCCCCGCACTGCCGAGGGCGTCGCGGACCTTTCGGTCGAGCTTGGCTCCCCCGCATCCGAACCCCTTGGCCAGATTGGCGACGATGTCGTCGATCACTTCGGCGCGGGCCGTCGCCTGAGGGTCTTCACCGACGTAGCTCGGGCGCCGCGTCACGCTGGCGACGAAGTGCTTCCGGCGGACGAGCGCCCCAGTCGCGCGCGTCGTGAGACTCGCGTCGACGGTCACCTCGACGCGAGTGACGCGCCTCAGCTCCTTGGCCGGCTCTCCCGGCTGAAGGGTGGTCGCGATCGAATCGTCGAACCGGGTCTCGTCGACGATCCGCGACAGCACCACGGCGAACACGAGATCGGCATCCGCCGGCGTCCGATCTCGGTCGGCGATCACGAGGCTCGCAAAACAGCGCCCCGCGAGGGTTGCGGCCAGGGATCTCGAAAGGTCGTCGCGGAACGCATCGGAACCCGCGCCCTCACCCCAGCGCACCGCGAGCGCCGCCCGGAACGGGGCCGCCTCCTTGGCATCGGCGCCCGGCGCGAGGATCGCGAGGCCGCCGCAAGCCAACGCGGCGAGCCGCGCGAAGAAGTCCCGGCGGCCGCGAGTCATGCCCTGAAGACCAGCTTGACCATGCCGATGCTGACGCGGTCGCCGTCCTGCACGGGGTGCGTGCGTCCGGTCACGAGCTTGGTGCTGTTGACGAAGGTGCCGTTCAACGCTCCGACCTCCTCGGTGAGGAAGTACCCGTCGTTCGTCCGGAGGAGTCTGGCGTGACGACGTGAGACCGACCGCTTCAGATCGACTTGGGTCAGATCGACATCCGGCATCTGCTCGGTCACGGGGTCGAAACGCCCGATGAGCGTCTCGCTCCCGTGTACGGCGAAAACCGCTCCGTCGCCGTCGACCTCGAGACGCGTGCCCGTGCCGGCGATGCCGGTCGCTTTCGGCTTGGCTACCGAGGACTGGCGCGGCGGCGCGGCGGACCGGCCGTCGGCCTGGAGCCCTTCGAAACGCCGCTCCGTCTCGCGCAGCCGGATCGAAAGCTTCCTCAGCATGCGGATCGCGATCTCGATGTTCCCCTTTATCATCTTGTCGAAGGTCATGCTGTTGATCTCGATGAGCTCCGCGTCCTCCACGGCCTCAGCCGAGATCGTTCGCGGAAGTCCTTCGAGGATCGACATCTCGCCGAAGAAATCCCCCTTCTCCATCATGCCGTGAACCCGTTTCTGGTCGTCGATGACGCGGAAGAGGCGGATTTTCCCCGACTGGACGATGTACATCGTCGTTCCGAGATCGCCTTCGGTAAAGATGCGCTCGTTCGCGCCGTACCTCACCATGAAGTTCTGGAACGGATTAGTCGCCATCGCTTCGATCCTCGAGTCGGGTGCTCACGGTCCCGATCTTAGGAATCCCTACCAGCGGAAGTCAATCGGAACGCTTGGGCGCAGCAAGCTGCGACCGTTCAAATATCGCCTTTTCGGCTTCGAACCGAACGTGCTGGTCCGGATCGTCATGCGCGATCAGGCGGAGCGTCTCATCGATCCCCGCATCCGGCAAGGCCGCGAGGGCCGAAGTCGCCTCGCGGCGCACGGTGACGTCGTCGTCCCGGCGCGCCCGTCCCGTCAACTCGGCGACGAGCCGGGGCCGCTCCGGCACGCCGGACGCGCCGGCGCGAACGAGGACGTGTCCGAGCAAGAGGGCCGCTCGACGCCGGAAGTCCGGACGCGGGTGTTCCAGCAACGGTTGTACGCTCGGGACCAACGCGGCGCTCTCGCGGCGGAATTTCACGTACAGGTCGAGCGCCGCGTCGACGAGCACCGGATTCGGATCTTCGAGGAAGTCCGGAAGGGTGGCCCACAGGTAGTCGTCGCTGTTCCGCTCCTGGACCTCCGCCATCCGGGAAGCAGCGGCAATCGTCGCCGCGCTCCCTTCGAGGGGAAGCGCCTTCGCGCCACGCACGCCGCGCACCAGGTCGTAGATCGGAGACGGCTCGCTCGACCGCCGCGTCGACGCCGTCAACAGCATGAGGTAGGCGCGCCCCTTCGTCAGGTCGAGCGCCGCCGCCCCCGCCTCGCGATCGCGGTTGGCTCGACGCAGATCGACCAGCACGACCGTATTGACCGTCAGTCCTCCCTTGATCGCCGCACGCGCGACCGCTTGCACGAACTTGCCGTCGTCCGCGACGACGTCCGCCGCGATCACGATCGGCGCCGTCGCCATCCACTCGTACAGTCCGAGGTGTACCGGGTCCGGCGGGGGCTCGGTGACGGCGCAAAGCTCGCCGCCGACGAGGCCGAGAACCGCCGTCACGATCGAGAGGTGGAGGAACGAGGAGCGAGGCGGCACGCGGCCAGGATAGTGCGATCGTCCGCGGTGCGCCCCCCCCGTGTCTTCAGTCGACCACATCGAGACGCAGCCGAATCGCCAACTTGAAGCGGCGGGCGGTTACGCCCTCTCCGAGCATCACCGGCACGATGATCTCTCGCGCCTGCCCTTCCGCGAGCTGTGCGACCTCGAGGCTCGGATCCGCGAAGAGATCGTCGTCGCTCGCCACCTCCGTGAGCATGACGTCCCGTTCGGGACCGTCGGCCACGTCGTCCGGATCGGGAAGAGGAAAGGGCGCGATCGGAACGAGATCCTCGGCGAGAGCTGTCGCGTAGGCGGGCTGTTCGACGACGGGGGGTGTCGCGACCGGCGCTTCGAAGTCGCTCCACTCGGGGTCGAACCCGCGGTCGACTTCGAAGTCCGAGCCGCCCGGAGGCGCGGGTCGCCACGCCGGCTGAGGAACCGGGTCGGCGGCGGGCGGCGGCGCGCCGGCCTCGAGGAGGTCATCGATCGGGACGGTCGATCCGTACGCCGACGACGGGTCGCCGAAAGTCGGCTCCTCGTCCGTCTCCGGTCCGCCCATCCACGCGCCCTCCTCCGCGGGGGCCGGCGCGATCGGGGCGTCGATCTCCTCGACTTCACCGACGAGCCCGTCGATCTCGTCCTCACCGAACGACGTGATCGCCTCGATCGGCGCGGGAGTCCCCTTGCGGATTTCGGGACGTGCGACGGGGATACCCCGTCGCGGGGCGGCGGGAGTCTCGATCGGAGACAGCGGAATGTGCGTGCGCTTCGACTCCGGCGTCGTGTGGGGCGCAGCGAACGCGTCCGCGGCCGGCGCGGCGACGCGCCGCGGCGTTGCGGGTGTCGACGCGACCGATGCCATGGCGGCGACAGCCGGCGCCGGCGGAGTGGCGACAGACCCTTCCGCGACCGACTTGGGCTCGTATTTCCTCGTGAGGTTCAAGAGCACGAGCTTGACGATCGCCTTGAGGGTGTCCTGAACTCCGATCCCCGTCGTGGCGACCGACTCGTAGAACGGGGCGTTGAACTTGTTCAGCGCTGCGTTCAGGTCTTCGACCCCGGAGAGCTTCGGGAGGTCGCGCTTGTTGAACTGAATGACGTGAGGGATCTCCCCGAGCTTCATTCCGTGCGCCTTCAAATTCTCTTCGAGGTTCTTGAACGACTCGACGTTCGCGCCGAGCATGGTGTCTTGCGAGTCGGCGACGAACACGATGCCGTCGACACCCTTGAGGACGAGCTTCCGCGTTTCGTTGTAGAACACCTGGCCCGGCACCGTGTACAGCTGCACGCGTGTCTTCATGCCGCGAATCTCACCGAGATCGATGGGCAGGAAGTCGAAAAAGAGCGTGCGGTCGGTTTTCGTCGCGAGCGAGAGCATCTTGCCGCGGACCTCGCCGGGAAGATTCTCGTGGATGAATTGCAGGTTGGTCGTCTTACCGCAGATACCGGGGCCGTAATAGACGACCTTGGCCGTGAGCTCGCGCGTCGAGTAGTTGAACAGCACCATCGCGGACCACCCCTTCCCGGCGTACGCCGTTCTCAACCGGACCCCAACGGCGGAACGGCGCGAACATAATTCCCTGGCGCGGTCTGGTCAAGAAAACGTAATTCTTGGAGTTCAGCGTCCGCCGGCCTTCGAAGCGGCCGTGGCGGCGCGATTGCCGTTGAGGAGCGCCGCGACCTCGGCGCCGTAGATCGTCACCGCCACCGCCACGTAGACCCACCCCATGACGGCCACGATTCCCGCGAGGGCCCCCGAGAACAACCCGAACGCGGGCGAACTCGCGAGCAGACCGCCGAAGAAGCGGCGGGCGAACTCCCACAACACCACGGCAACGGCCGCCGCGCGGCCGGCCGCCGACCACGCGACTTTCCCACGGGGCAGCCACTTGTAAAAGAGCGTGAACACGACGAACGTCACCGCGAGCAACGCGGTGGCGGACGCGACGTGCGCCCGAGGTGAGAGCGACGACGGTGCGCCCATGCGCACGTAGTACCGGTCCAGCCACGAGGCGAGGTGGCCGGCGACGACGGTTCCTCCCAAGAGGAGGACCCCGCCCGACAGCCCCGCGAACGCCTTGAGGCGTGAGAGCCAGAAACGCCGCTGCGGTGTGGTTCCGAAAGCGACGTTCACGGCGATTTCCAACGACGAGAACGCGTAGCTCGCCACCCACAGCAGCACGGGAACGGCGAACGCGACGAGCGCTCCCCCGTGGACGCTCGGCCCCAGGGATTCGAGCGAAGGCGCGAGCTCCATCGGCAGGAAGGGCGCCACCGCCGCGACGACCGCGTCGGGCCCGTCGGTGTCGGGGATAACCTGCGCCAGAGTCCGACCGGCGAGAAGGAGAAAAGGTGGAAGCGAGAGCAACGAGAAATAGGCGACCGCGGCGGCATGGTTGGCGCCGTGGTCCTCGGAGAATCGGTGAAGCGCCCGCCAGAGAATTTGGAGGAAACGCCGAATCGATCCCGTCATCGCGCGGCCCGCTCGCGACGGCTACGAAACGTCAGGCGCAAGGGTGCCGCACCGAAGCCGAAGCGATCGCGGAGGCTGTTTTCGAGGTGTCGGCGAAGCGAGAAGTGGAGCCGCCGGGCCTCGTTGCAGAACACGACGAATCGCGGGGGCCGGATCCCGGTCTGCGTCGCGTAGAAGAGCCGCACGCTGCCGCCCTTCGCGGGCGCCCGACGCTCCTTGGCCGCTTCCTCCTGCAGCCACGTGTTGAGCGCCGGCGTCGGTACGCGCTTCCCGGCGTCGGCGTAGAGCTCGTCGATGCGATCCAGGATCTTCGCCACGCGTTGTCCGCTCTTTGCAGAAACGAGAACGAACGGAACTTCCTTGACGAACCGGAGTCGCTCGCGGATCTCCTGCTCCCAGTCTTTCGCCCTGTCCTCCCTGTTTTCCACGAGGTCCCATTTGTTGATCGCCACGACGATCGGGCGCGAGGCGTCGACCGCGTAGCCCGCGATGTGCGTGTCCTGCGCCGTGATCGGCTCGCTGCCGTCCACCACGAGCACGACGATGTCGGCCCGCTCGATCGCCTGACGCGCGCGCATCACGGACAGGGATTCCACCGCTTCGTCCACGCGTCCCTTGCGTCGCATGCCCGCGGTGTCGACCAGCAGGTAACGACGGCCCTGCGCCGTGAGCAACGTGTCGACCGCGTCCCGCGTCGTGCCGGGAATGTCGCTGACCAACATGCGCTCTTCGCCGACGAGGCGGTTGAGGAGCGACGACTTCCCGACGTTCGGGCGCCCGACCAGCGCCACCTTGATCGGTTCGTCGTCGGCGTCGTCGTCCGGCGTGTCGGAAGCGTTCGGCAGCCGGGACTCGATCGCCGCGAGAAGCTCGTCGATCCCGCGCGCGTGCTCGGCGGACACCCCGAACGGCTCGCCCAATCCGAGAGCGTGAAGCTCGTGGAGCGCATCGTCCTGCGCCGGACCGTCGATCTTGTTGGCGACGAGAAGGACCGTTGCACCGCGCCGCCTCAGGAACGAGCCGACCTCGGCGTCCAACGCGGTCGCGCCCGACCGGCCGTCGACGACGAAAAGGACGAGCTTGGCCTCGACGAGCGCGGCCTCGGCCTGCAAGAGGATCTCCCGCCCGAAAGCGACGTCGTCCCAGCGCAGACCGCCGGTGTCGACGATGCGGAAGAGGTGCTCGCCCTCGCCAACAACCCCGTAGATGCGATCCCGCGTCACACCGGGTTGATCGGTGACCAGCGCGGCTCGTTTCTTCACGAGCCGGTTGAACAGCGTGCTCTTGCCGACGTTCGGGGCGCCGACGATTGCAACGAGCGGCAGACGGCTCACGGGTTCGTGTCCTCGGGCCGTCCGGGATCGGAAGCGGCCGGCGAACCGTAGCACGCGACCGTTCGTGCCCTCAACGGTATCAATCTGTAACTGTTGAACGGCAACGGGTTAGAAGGTCGACTCGCCTTGACAGCCGCGCCACCGATTCGTAGACTCCCAGCGCTTTTCGGGTCGGGGGGCGGGGCATGATCAAGGCTGACATCATCACCAAGGTCTCCGAAGACGCCTCGATCACCAAGGTCAAGGCGATCGAAGCGGTCGAGGCGGTGTTCGAGGCGATGAAGTCGGCGATGCAGCGCGGCGAGCGGATCGAGCTCCGCGGCTTCGGCGTCTTTCAGGTCAAGCCGCGCAAGAAGGGAATCGGCCGCAACCCGCGAACGGGGCGTGAAGTGCGCATCCCCCCCGGCAAGACGATCCGCTTCAAACCGGGAAAGAACCTCCGCAACCTCAGCTGAACGTCCCTTTCAGCGCTCGCGCTCGAGGCTGAGCTCCACGGACGTCGGATCGCTCCCCCCCACCTCGATCGTGCGCACCGCGGAGACGTAGCCCGGGCGCACCGCCTCGAGGCGATGCGTGCCGGTCGTGACGGCGAGCGCACCGTGGATGCGGCCGAGGTCGGCTCCCACCCCGAGATACTCGCCGTCGAGATAGACGGCGGCATCGGCGGGTTCGGCGTGAATGCGAAGCCGGCCCATGGCGGACGGCGCGGGATTCGGCGAGGGCGTTTCTTCCCGCGCGACGGGTTCGGCGCTGCGGAGCTCGCGGCGATCCTCGCCTTCCCCACGAACGAGCGCCTCGTGAAACGCGTAGGTCGCGCCAGGACGCGCCTCGAACGTGATGACGAGCGTGCGATAGCCTTTCGCTTGAAACGCGATCGTGTGCGGGCCGGGGGCCACGCTGAGCTCGTCCCACCGCCCGTTGTAGTCGCTCGCGAAGCCGACCGACTCACCGTCCAGGACGACCTCGGCGTCCGTGGGCGAAACGCCGGTCTCGACGGTCGCCGGTCCACCCGGCGACTGAGCGTCGACGCGTGCGAGGTAGTTGCCGGCGTAGGGCGCATACCACCCGCCGTACCAAGCCCCGTACCCTGCGTAGCCGTAGCCGTAGCCCGGCCAGTCCCACCAGCCGTACCATCCCGGGCTCCACCAGGGGTAGCCGATCACAACCGAGCCGCCGTGACCGTGACCGTAGTGCGCGACGCCGCTCGCCGTTCCGGCGGGAGCGACCTGCCCCCGGGTTGGCGCGGGTCGCGGTGTCGATCCGCCGTGACGCGCGGGCGACGCCACCCGCGGGCCGGCCCCGCCGGAACGGGGCACCGCCCGGCGCGGCTCCGCCGCGAGCGACGTTGCGACTCCCGCCGCGAGCACGATGGATCCGACCGTGCGGGCTACCCGTCGCCCCGATGTGTTCATCGCGAATCTCCTCTCCAGACACTCAGAGCAACATTCATACCGCTTTCAGGGCCGAACGCCAGGCCTCTTCGACGCCGGGCGTCCGCTCGGGAGTGCACAGGCTGTCCGCGGGGGCGGACGTCGGCCGACCGGTCGCGGTTGGTATACTCCGCCGCCGTCCCGCTTTTTCCCAACGAGGCGCGTTGTGAGCGAATCCCCTGCCGCCCCACCGGCGTTTCCGGCGCGGCTCTGGCTGCACTTGGGTCTCCTGATCGCGACTTTTTTGACCGCGTCGATGGCCGGTAGCTGGATCTGGGAGGGAACGCTCGATCTCGACGCCCCGTGGCGCGCCCTCGTCGACGTCTCGCGCCTCGCTCACGGTGTGACCTATGCCTCGCTGCTCCTTCTGATCCTGGGCGCGCATGAAATGGGACACTACTTCGCCTGCCGCTATTACGGCGTTCCCGCGACGCTTCCGTTCTTCATCCCAGGGCCTCCGATGCTGATCGGCACGCTCGGAGCGGTGATCCGGATTCGCGGGGCGATCCCGTCACGGAGGGCGCTGTTCGACATCGCGGCCGCAGGACCCATCGCCGGGTTTCTCGTTGCGCTCCCCCTGTTGATCTACGGCGTCGCCAACGCCACCGTGCTGCCCGCGACGAAAGGTCTGCGCGGTCTTGCGCTCGGTCCCCCGCTCTGCTCGTGGTGCCTCGAACACCTTTTCCACGGGAACGCCTCGCTTCAGGTCGGATCCGTCTACGGCGCCGCCTGGGTGGGCATGCTCGTCACCTCGATGAACCTGTTCCCCGTGGGACAGTTGGACGGAGGCCACGCGCTGTTCGCGATTTTCCCGGGCGCGCACCGCATCGTCTCCTGGGCGACCATCGGCGCTCTCGCCGTGCTCGTCGCCGTCCAGAGCGTCGTCCTTCGCACCCCTTCCGCATACACCTTGTGGCTCGTCATCCTGCTGGTGTTGAGAGATCGCCATCCCCGACTCATCGACGAAACCGAGCGGCTCGGGCCCGGCCGCCTCGCGCTCGCCGTAGCGCTCGCGGTCATCTTCGTCCTCTCGTTCATCCCGTCGCCGCTCCTTCTCGACTGACACCCGCCAGGAGGCGCCGATCTCGTCGAGGGTGATCGTGCCGTCGCGGTCCGTCCGCAGCACGCGCGCCGCGGCGTCTTCGAAGCGCGCGAGCGCCGCCTTCCCCGGATGCCCGAAGCGGTTCCCGGCGCCGGCCGAGACCACGACGAGGCGCGGACCGACCCGGGAGACGAACGCGGCCGTGCTGCTCCCGTTGGCGCCGTGGTGCGGCGCGACGAGAACGCCCGACCGAAGATCCGCGCCGGTCGCCAAGAGCGCCGTCTCGCCCTCGGCCTCGAGATCGCCCGGCAGGAGAATCGACGCCCCGCCGGCGGTTGAAGCTCGCAGCACGAGGCATCGATCGTTGAGCGTGCGGCGTCGGTCCCCGGCGCCCGGATGAAGGACCGCCACCTCGAGGCCAGCCCGGTTCAGCATCTCGCCTCGCTTCAGTCTCCGGACCGCGACCCCGCGCGCGACCGCGGCGTCGATGACGGCGCGGGTCAGCGGGTCGCGCTCGGATCCGGCGCCGACCCAGAGCTCCCCCACCTCGACGTCGCGCAGCACGGCGCGCGCCCCGCCGGCGTGATCGTCGTGGTCGTGCGACAGCGCGAGAACCTCCAAGCGGCGGCAGCCTCGCGCGGCCAGCGCGGGAACGACGATGCGGTCGCCGGCATCGAACCGTCCGTTCCCCGAGGAACCTGTATCCACGAGGACGGAGCGGCCATCGGCGCCGCGCACGACGACCGCGAGTCCCTGTCCGACGTCGATGACGGAGGCTTGAGCCGGTCCCCTCCCGGGAGGCGGCGGACCCAAGTGCAGCGCGATCGCGGAAAGCGCAAGGAGGAGTCGGACCGCGCGTCCCCCACTTCGACTCCACGACGCGCCCCAGAGCCACGCCGGGAGAAGCAGGGCGACATAGGCCGCTGCGAGTACCGGAGAGGGTGGCGCCACGCGCAGATGTCCTCCGGGGATTGCGGCCGCGGCGCTCGATGTGACGAGGAGTGCCCGGACGGCAATCTTCGCGGCGGACGCTGCGACGGCGCCCGCGACGGGTACGGAAGCCAACGCGACCGCCGCCGCTCCCGTGGCGAGGCACGCCGCGCAAAGCGGCGCCGCCGCGAGATTGGCCACGAGGGCCGCGGGGGCCAATCGACCGAAAATCGAGGCCAGGAGGGGCGCCGTGGCCAGATAGGCCCCCGACGATGCCGCCATCGATCGCGCCAAGGCGGAAGGCCGGCGCCGGCCGGGCGATTCCTCTGGCCGCACGGCCAGAAGCCCCGCGGTGGCTAGCACGCTCAACAGGAATCCCGCGTTGAACGCGAGCGGCGGGACGGCGACGACCAGCATCGCGGCGGCGAGCGCCAAGGCGGCAAGCGGTTCGACGTCGCGAGCGAGAAAGCGCGCGAGCAGCCCGACGGCCAGACTCGCGCACGCCCTCCACACCGAAGCTCCGTGACCCACGAAAGCGGCGAACGCCAGGAGCCCGGCTCCTCCCACGAACAGCAGGCTCCGCGCGCCAAAGCCCACCCGGCGGAGCATCGCGAGGACGAGGAGGACGGTGAGCGCCGTGTGAAGCCCGCTGATCGAGAGAATGTGGACGAGCCCCGCGTCGCGGAGGAGGGCGTTGGTGTCGTCATCCAGCAGGAGGCGGTCGCCGACCAGCATCGCGCCCAGCACCGCGCGCGTCTCCCCGATCGGGCCGGCCGCCCGGTCAAGCGCGCGTCGCGCGCCAACGCGCGCGGCATCGAGCGCCCGGTCCGGCGACCAACGCCCCGCGCTGACCCGCTTCACGAGACGGGAGCTCTTCACCCGCCCCGTCGCATCTAAACGTTGCGCGGCGAGTCGGCGTCGCGCCCCCGCCTCGGTGATGCCCGGGCCTGCCGCGGGGGCGCGCAAGCGGCACCACGCGCGTACCGTGTCGCCGCGCAGGAGGGCATCGATGCGCAGGGCGTCGTCGCCCGGGACGTCGACGATGTCGAGGCGAAGCCGTAGAGCCGGAGCGCTGGCCGCGTCGACCGTCTCCACGATGAGCGCGCGTCCGCCCTCGCGGTCGCGCTCGGGTGCGGCTGCGACGCGAGCGACGATCTCGAGCTCTCGCGCGCTCGACGTGCCGAAGACCGCATGGAGACGGCTCCCCGCGTCCCGCCAGGCGAGCCCTTGGGCGGCGCTTCCTACGGCTCCGGCCGCGACCGCGATGAAGACCGTGACGAGCTTCGGGCGCCGCCTTACGAAAACGGCGATGGCCACGGCGGCGCAAGCGGCGAGTGCCGAGAGCTCCGGCGCCGGACGCACTCCGGCCGAAGCCGCACCGACGATGAGTAGAGCGGCGATCGGAACGATGGGTGCGGGGCGATTTGAAGGCGATATCACGGTGCGTGAAGGCGGGACCGGAGTTCACTCTAGTCGAGGTGGGGTCGACTGGCGAGCCGGGTCGGGGCGCGTGAGCGCGAGTCGGGGCAGCCCGAGCGTTTCGCGCAGCCGGTCGGCGAGCGCACGGGCCAACATCTTTCGGAATTCATCGTCGCTCATGCGGCCGCGAAACTCCTCCAGCGCGCTTCGCGTCTGTCCGGTGGCACGCGCGAGCATCTCCTCGGGGACGGCGCCGGGGAGCGACGCGTCGAGCACGGCGTCGACGATCGGCCCCGCTTCTCCTCGGACCACTTCGGCCAACGAGCGCGTGAGCAATGCGTGCAACGGGGTTCCCTCCCCGGATCGTCCGAGGGCGTCCTCCCAGGCGCGCAACGCCTCGGCCCGCTGGGGCCGCGCGTCCGTGACGCTTGGCGCAGCCCGGCCTGCAGCGACCACCGACCACGCCTCAAAGACGGCGCGCGTGAGAGCGGTCAGAGCCTTCGGCGCCTTGCCCACATGCCGCTTGCCGAACGCGTCGAGTACCTCGAGGACGACGGCCAGGGGGATGCCGCGCCGCCGCCACGCGTCGATCGCCTCGAACTCGCGAGGCGAGACGACCGCGGGTCGACCCAGGAGCTCGGACCAGGCGCGCTCGACGGCGCGGACGTAGCGCCGCTCGGCCCCCGCAGGGCTCACGGCGCGTGCCGGAGATGCAGGACGAGGTGATCGACGCACTTCCGGATGATCGAGAACGCGTCGCCGTAGCCTTCGATCGGGCCGCTGACCGGATCGTCCAGCCCCGGCGCGCCTCCCCGCGGGGTCGGGCCGTCCTCGAACGCCCGCAGGAGCAGCCGCCGCTGGCCGCCCTCGGGATACCGACGCGCGAGCGCTTCGAGCTGGGCGAGCGTCATGGTGACGACGAGGTCGGCGGTGCGCGCGTCGGTGATCGTGATGCCGCGCGACCTATGACGCGTCAGGTCGAGCCCCGCTTCCCTCGCGACCACGACGGACAGCGGCGCCGCGGGGGCGCCCTCGATCCCGAGGATTCCCGCCGAGTCGACGACGAGATGGCTCAGCCCCTCGCGCACCGCGCGGTGTCGCAGGTATTCGGCGGCCATCGGGCTGCGGCAGATGTTTCCGTCGCAGACGAACAGGACCTTCATCGGCGGTTCTTGTCCCAGATCAGCCTGAGGCCGAGGAGCGTGAGATGGGGATCGACGGCCGTGA
>JAYUCM010000127.1:0-2044 GCA_043740355.1 Acidobacteriota bacterium
CTTGCCGATGTCGTGGTAGAAGGCCGCGACCCGGCAGAACAGCGCGTTCGCGCCGATCGCCTTCGCCCCTTCCTCCGCGAGCGTCCCGACGACGAGCGAATGGTTGTACGAGCCCGGCGCCTTGACGGCGAGCTGCGACAGCAGCGGGTTGCTCACGTTCGACAGCTCGAGCAGCCGGATGTCGGTGAGGACGCGGAAAACCCCTTCGAGCAACGGCAGGACGAACGAGACGATGAGACCGACGCCGAGCGCCCCACCGACGAACGCCAGGGCCGCGCCGAACACGCTGTGCGGCAACGGCTCGCGCGTATGGGCGATCGCCTCGACCGCCAGCGCGACCAGAACGCCGGCGCCTCCGACCACGAGTCCCGCGCGGAGGAGAGCCGATCGCTCGCGGTAGGAGGTGATCGCGTAGATCCCCGCCCACTGCACCAGGAGCGCCCACAGCGTCACGGGAAGCTCCCAGCCGTTTTGCGCGCCGAAGAGGATGGCCGCGATGGCCGCGTACACCATCGCTATGCGCCCGTTGGCCAAGAGGGTCACGAGGATCGCCCCGGCTCCGATCGGCACGAGGTAGACGTAGGACTTGGGATCGTTGAACGGGCTACGAAAGCGGTGGCTCACCTGCTCGGCAATCCAGACGACGGCCTGGGACACGACGAGCATCGCGAGGAGGACCGACACGAGCATCGCGTGCAGGTGCTTGACGCGCTTGAAGTACCTCTGATGGTACGTCGTGTAGCGGAAGATAAAAAAGGCGAGGAGCGACGCCAGGACGGTCAGGCCGGCGAACTGCGAAACGCTCGCGCGCGGCGACGACCGTGTCTCGACCAGCGCGAGCCGCACCGCGATGTCCGGCGTCACCGCTTGGCTCCGGGCGATCAGCACCGTCCCTTTCGGGACCCGGACCTGCACGGGCAGGACCGCGCGCTCCGCCTGGTCCCGGCGCCCCGACGTCGCGGCGGCGTCCTCGGCGAGATTCGCGTCCAGAAACGTCACGAGCAGCTCCGCGAGCGAGGCGCGCGTGGACGGCGCGAGCGAATCGAGCGCGGCGACGCGCTGCCTCACGTCGTTTCTCGCGGCATCGAGATCGACGACGGCCCCGAAATCGCGCACGGTCTCCTCGCGTTGGGAGGGCGTGTGCAGGACGGTGATCGTCTTCTCGCGCAGCAGCATCGGCTTGTTGGAGATGACCAGACCCTGCATGACCTCGCGTAGCCAACCGACCAGGAGCTGGCGCTCCGCGGCCGGTAGCGGTGAGACGGCGTCGAGCTCTCCGGCGAACGCTTTTTCGAGCGTCCCCGCCTTCTGCGTGTCGTGGACGAACACGTCCGGGACGAGGGCCCGCGCGGCGACGCGCCGCTCGCGGGTGGCTATCTCGTCGGGCACGTCCACGTCTTCGATCGCCCGGATGTCGTACGGCGCGGTCTCGCCGACCGCCAGGCGCGGGTAGGACGTTCCGCAGCGCTGGCTCGCCAGGAGCAGGGTCACGACCCCGGCGAACGAGACGGACCAAACGAGGTTCGCGCCGAGGACGATCTCGAGATACCGGCGCAGCGTCTGCCTGAACTGCAGGACCCACTTCGCGGCGCGAGGAAAGCGGCGGCGTTCCACCCCGGTCGTCACGGCCGATCCTCCGCGACCTCGTTCACGCGCGCCCCCTTGATGCGGGCGTCGCGCTCGTCATAGGCGACGACGATCCTCTGCACCAGAGGATGCCGCACGACGTCGGTCTTGTCGAAATGCACGATGGCGATTCCGGGGATTCCGGAGACGACCTCCTGCGCTTCCACGAGCCCGGAGGTCCTCTGCGCGGGGAGGTCGATCTGCGTGACGTCGCCGGTGACGGCGGCCTTCGAGTCGAGGCCGATGCGCGTCAGGAACATCTTCATCTGCTCGGGGGTCGTGTTCTGCGCCTCGTCCAAGATGATGAACGCGTCGTTCAACGTCCGGCCTCGCATGAACGCCAAGGGCGCGACCTCGATGGTGCCGCGCTCGACCAGCTGTTCGATCCGCTCGGGCTCGAGCATGTCGTGGAGGGCGT
>JAYUCM010000128.1:0-12240 GCA_043740355.1 Acidobacteriota bacterium
GCGGTGTTCGCCCTCGCGGGCTTGGCGCTCGTCCTCGTCGTCCTCGCCGCCGTCCTGGCGCGGAGGTAGCGCGATGCCCGAACTGACCTATGCCTCGTACTTGAGGCTCGATACGCTGCTCGGCTTGCAAGAGTCGCGCTCGACGCCGCCGGAACACGACGAGATGCTGTTCATCGTGATCCATCAGGTGTACGAGCTGTGGTTCAAGGAAATGCTGCACGAGGTCGCGAAGGTGAAGCGCGACTTCACCGCAGGCGATCTCTACGGCGCGATCCACACGTTCAAGCGACTTCGGATGATCATGAAAACGCTGGTCCAGCAGCTCGACATTCTGGAGACGATGACGCCGATGTCGTTCTCGGCGTTTCGGGATCGGCTGGATGCGGCGTCCGGGTTTCAGTCGTACCAGTTCCGGGAGCTGGAGTTCGTGCTGGGACTCAAGCGGGCCGAGATGCTCAAACACGCCGCCGGGGACGTCGCGCGAGCCGCGCTCGAAAAGCGGCTGCTCGAACCGTCGCTGATCGCCCACTTCTACGATTTCCTCGCCCTCCAGGGGGTGGCCATTCCCAGGGAGCTGCGCGAAAAGCCCGCAGCTTCGCGCGACCAAGCCAATGAGACGATCCAGCACGCGCTGCTTCGCCTGTACACCACGCGCCCCGAGCTGGCGATCCTGTTCGAATCGATGACCGACCTGGACGAAGGCTTCCAGGAATGGAAGTACCGCCACGTGAAGCTGGTCGAGCGGACGATAGGCAACAAGAGGGGGACCGGAGGCTCGCTGGGGGTCGAGTTCCTGAAACAAAGCCTGTTCCAGCCGCTTTTTCCCGACCTCTGGGCGATAAGACACGAGTTATGATGACCCCGCGAGCGGCCCCGGTTCGACGGCGGGCAGTTCAACGACTATCTTTGGTTTTGTCCGAATCGCTGACATCTGTCGTGAGGTTCCCGTGCTGATATCCTTTCTGATCGCCCTCGCCGTTTCGCTCGTCGTGCTCCAGATCATGGTCTTCAGCACGACCATCTACCTCCATCGCTCCGCCACGCACCGCGCGCTGATTCTGCATCCCTTGGTCGCGTGGTTGTTCCGCTTTCTCACGTGGCTGACCACGGGCATCGTCCCGCGCGAGTGGGTCGCCGTGCACCGCAAACATCACGCGCACACCGACGAAGAGGGCGATCCGCACAGCCCCAAGCTCGTCGGTTTTTGGAAGGTCCAGCTCGGGAACGTCTTCTACTACATCAAAGAGAGCCGCAACGCCGAAACCGTCCGAACCTACGCCAAGGACATGTTGACGTCCGACATCTGGGACCGCATCGCGTTCAACCACGGCGGTTGGGGACTTCTGCTGGGGACCGGATTGGCCTGCTGGACCCTGGGCTGGTGGGGATTGTTCACGGTCGCGTTCGCCGGTTTCCTGTACGTCTTCGTGCTGTCGTCGTCGATCAACGGCCTCTGCCACCATTTCGGCTACAAGAACTTCGACAACACCGCCGGGAACTTCCGCACCGTCGCGCTCCTCACGGGCGGCGAAGGGTTGCACAACAACCACCACGGCCGTCCGCGAGCCGCCAAGTTCAGCGTTCTGAAGTCCGAGATCGACCCGGCGTGGCCGATCATCCGCACGCTGGAGCTCCTCGGCCTGGCCAGGATCTCGAAGCTCGCGGCGTAGACGGCTTGCTGTACGACATCACCCCGGCCGTCACCGCCGGGCTTGCGGTCTGGCCCGGTGACACGCCCCCTTCGCGGGAAGTGCTTGCGGATCTGAAGCGCGGGGACAACATCACGCTTTCGACGCTGCGCGCGACGGTGCACCTCGGCGCCCACGCCGACGCTCCCAGCCACTACGGGCGAGAGGGGGCGTCCATCGAAACCCGATCTCTCGATTTCTACCTCGGCCGGTGCCACGTCATCCGCATCCCGGCCGGGAGAGGGACACGCATCCCGCCATCGGCGATTCCCGGAAACCTTCGCGGCGAGCGCGTCCTGATCGCCACCGGGACCTACCCCGATCCCGAGACGTTCAACGAAGACTTTGCGGCGTTCGATCCTGCGACCGTCGATCTCCTGCACGAGCGTGGGGCGCGACTCGTCGGGATCGACACGCCCAGCGTCGACCTGTTCGCCGCCCGGGAGCTCGTCGCACACCACCGATTCCTGGCCCACGACATGGCGATCCTCGAAGGGCTGGTTCTCGCGCACGTCCCCGACGGCACCTACGAGCTGATCGCGCTCCCGCTCAGGCTCACCGGCTTCGACGCGAGCCCGGTCAGAGCGGTGCTGCGGGCGATGTAGAGGAAGCAACCATGCGCATGCGTCGTGCTCTCATCTCGGCCGTCCTCTTCGTATCTGCGCTCACGCTCGCCGCGGGGCCGACTCCGGCGGAGCTCCCGAAGCTCTATGGAATCGGGTCGCCAAACGCGGAAAACGGAGCGTTCATCGATGCGACCGGCGCCGTGGTCATTCCCCCGAACTCCAGCAGAGCGACCGGATTCAATGCGGGGGAGCGCCTGGCGATCATCCGAGGCTGGGACGGGAAGTTCGGGTTCATGGATCGTTCGGGGCGAGTCGTGATCGAGGCGAAATACCAGTACACGGCGGGATTCCGTGAGGGTCTCGCGGCGGTCCGGGAAAACGGCATGTTCGGGTTCATCAACGAGGCGGGCGAGATGGTGATCCCGCCGCAATTCAAGAGCGCGTTCTTCAGCGTTTTTGTCGACGGCATGGCCGCTATCGGCACGCAATCGCTTTGGGGCTATATCGACCGCTCCGGGAAGTTCGTGATTCCCCCGCGGTTCGAGCGGGCGTCGGATTTTCGTGAAGGGCTCGCGGCGGTTCGGCTCGAAGGCAAGTGGGGCTTCATCGACCGCTCGGGGACGCTCGTCGCTCCGCCGCAGTACAAGGTCGCCACGGCCTTCAACGATGGGGTCGCCCCCGTGTGCCTCGTGGAGGCTCAGGTTGATGGGTGTTTCTTCGTCGACAAGAAATTTGCTCAGGCCGTCCCCGGTCGATTCTCGTCCGCGTCAGGGTTTACGGAGGGTCTCGCCCTGGTCCGCGACCGGCGCGATGCCATGCCGCGCTTCATCGACAGGAGCGGGAAGGAAGTGCTCCCACCGAGCGACGATTACGTCGGCGGTTTCCACGAAGGGCTGGTGAGGGTGGTTCGCAACGGCAAGATCGGCTACATCGACCGAACGGGAAAAGTGGTCATCGCACCGCAATTCGACGCTGCCGACGATTTCGACGGCCCGCTCGCGAAAATCTCGGACGCGGATGGCAAGATCGTGGGGTACATCGACAAAAAGGGCGAGTGGGTGTGGAAGCTTTCCAAAGCGACCACGCCGAGCGCCGCTCCTCCCAAGGGCCGCGAGTGAGACTCAATCTGCACGGCGGCCGAGGAGGAGCTTCACGGGATCGCCGACGCGGATCGTGCCCGGTCGCAAGACCTCCGCGTTGAGCGCGAGGCGCCCTCCGAAGCGGCGCCCGATGTCCCGCAACACCTCCGGATCCCGCTCCAGCGAATCCGGGTCAACCGTCGTCATCGGGCATCGGCTGCGTAGCGAGTCCAAGCGCACGACCGCGTCGCCGATGTGGAGCTCGCCGCCAGGCCACCGGGTCTCGTCCATTCCCGGCACGCCGCCGATCAGGATGTTGGGCCGCAGGCGGCGGACGTCCCGGCCGAACGAGGCGATGGCACCGTCGGTCGCGACGAGGAGCGGGAGCACGTCAAATCGCTCGACGCTGTCGCTGGCCTCGAGCCATGCATCGTTGCCGGCCGCGCGCCGCACGAGCGCCAGCGCCTCCGCGCTCCGCCACGGATGTCCGTCGATCGCAGGCTGACCGTCGGAATCGAGGGTTCCCGAAAGCCCCAGCAGTAGATGCTGACGGCGCGAGGTGCGGACTCCCTCCGGCCCGCGGACGTGAACGATGCGATCGCCCGGGATGCCCGTCGGGGTGAGCTCGGCCGCCTCGAGCGGCACTCCCGCGAGCGTCTTGACGGGATAGCGCCAGAGTCCCTTCACGTAGAGCGCCGTCGCCACGCTTCACGCTCCCTCGCCGGCTATTCTTTCTTGTCTTTCTTTTCTCCGCCCTTGTCTCCGAGCCACCAGCAACCCCGATCCCTCCCGTTTCGCTGGGGGCACCCCGAGAGTATCTCGAGGATTCGCGTTCGGGTTCCCGCCCAAGCGACTCGCGTGCCGGAGGTTGGCGCGGCCACCGGCCGAGTCATTTGCTACCGACATGAGGGAGTAATCGGGTTGACCGCTAGAATCCAACGGCGTATAGCCAGCATCAGAACCAGGCGAGGCTGAGCGAGAGGCCGGGTGGATAGGGCGTGGGTCCCCGTTGCAGCCCGTCCCAAGCAGAGTCTGGGGGAGGTCCGGACCCATGATTACAACCGCAACGCGCGCTGGCATGCTCAGTTTCGTGTTTCTGACCCTGGGCTTCGCCGCACCGACCGTCCCGCAGGCGGCGGCCACGCCACACCGAGAGACGGTGAACCCCAGTTCCGCGGGGTGGCTGCCGCGGGCAATCCGGGAGCCGGCGCGCTTGGAGGGGCGAGCCGCATGGCCGTGGATCCCTGGATCGCAGGCGAGGATGCCGGGAGCCTCTCCATTGGCGGTCAGCGTCGGAGTCCAGCGCTCCTACACCACGCGCCGAAGCGTAACCACGGCCCGCGATGGTCTCTCCCTGCTCGCCGCTACCCCAGACTCGCGACGTGTCGTGGAGGAGGTGGACGAGTATGACTTTGACGCCAACGGGTCGATCGACCAGCGCGAGAGATACTCGTACGAGTACGACCAGCGCGGCAATCTCGTGCATCAGGTCTACGAGATTAGCGGTGGCGCCGACGGGAGGATCGACTTTCGGGTCACCAACACCTTCGTGCACGACCAGCGCGGCAACCTCGTGCATGAGGTGATCGAGTATGACTTTGGCGATGGGACGATCAGCGAGCGCTGGACATCCTCGTATGAGTACGACCAGCGCGGCAACCTCGTGAATCAGGTGAGCGAAGATGACCGCAGTGCGGACGGGACGATCGACTTCCGGGGCATCTACACGTTGGCGTACGACCAGCGTGGCAATCTCGTGCGGCAGTTGTGGGAGGGTGACGGTGACGCGGACGGGACGATCGACTCCCGGAACACCCGTACGTCGGCGTACGACCGGCGCGGCAACCTCGTGCAGCAGGTGTACGAGGGTGACGCTGACGCCGACGGGACCGCTGAGTACCGGGCCACCACCACCTTCGCTTACGACCAGCGTGGCAACCGCGTGCAGGCGGTTCTAGGGGAGGACCAAGGCGCCGATGGGACGATCGACTCCCGGGTCACGTACACGGCAGCGTACGACCAGCGCGGCAACGTCGTGCATCAGGTGTACGAGGAGGACACTCCCGCCGATGGGACGATCGACCGCCGGGGCACCACCACGTCCGAGTACGACCAGCGCGGCAACCTCGTGCATCAGGTGGGCGAGTCCGACCGTGGGGCAGACGGGTCGATCGAGGAGCGGGCCACCACCACGTCCGAGTACGACCAGCGCGGCGACCTCGTGCAGCGGGTGAACGAGGTTGACACTGGCGCCGACGGGTCGGTCGAGGACCGCTCTAGTTCCGCGTCCCAATACGACCAGCGCGGGAACCTCGTGCATCAGGTGAACGAGGTTGACCGTGGCGCCGACGGGACGATCGACTCCCGCACGACGGTTTCGTTTGAGTTTGATGGATTACCGCGTCGGCCGTAGCCCGCTATCGATTCTCTAGGTGTGCCTCCCCGTCCGACGCGTCAAGTTCAGGACGCCGATGTTGCTCCGAGTTGGGCAGAAAGCAGTTCCGCCCTGCTTTGCGGGCTTCGGACGCTCGGTCCGGCACGCTTGAGTCGTCTCCCACCGCCCGGACGTGTACGTGACTGATCGACGAAACGTGTGGTGCGCCTGCGATCCTGACGGGAGGCTCGACCTTAACTGGAGGCCCCGGTTGGTGGAGGCGGCGGGAATCGAACCCGCGTCCACAGAAAGAGCGATTCTCAGGCTGTGTTCAGCGCGCAAATTGCTCGGCGCTCATCCCTGCCGCCGTATCGAGCGCGCGTGGTTTTCCACCGGAAACCGTTCGGCGACTCGGAACGACAGCCGGCCCCGGTAATGTGGCGTAGATTCACCACGGTCCCCGTGCTTCTGACAGGCACCCTGGGGGCTTGGGTTGTACTCTCGTCACGATCCGTTCAGGAGTGATCTCGCATGGCACCCGAACCCAGACGCAAGCTCGATTACTCGGACATCCTGGCCACACCCGACGACGGCAAGCGCTACGAGCTCATCCGCGGAGAGTTGTTCGTGAACCCCGCGCCGAGCAAGACCCACCAAAGAATCTCCCGGCGCCTGCAAAGGCAGCTCGAGGACTACTTCCACGATCGAAAGCTCGGCGAGGTATTTGACGCTCCACTGGATGTCATCCTGACCCCGCACGACGTTTTCGAGCCCGACCTCCTCGTCGTGGGAGATCCCGATCAAGCCGCCACGCGCAACGTCGAGAAGCCGCCGCTTCTGGTCGCCGAGATCCTCTCGCCATCCACGCGCAAGGTCGATCGCGGGCTGAAGTTCCGACGTTACGCCGAGCTCGGGATCGCGCACTACTGGATCGTCGATCCCGAGCGAAAACAGATGGAGTGTTTTCGATTGAACGCGGGAACGTACCGGCTGGTTATCGGGGGGGAAGGCGACACGAAGCTAGTCCACCCCGATTGGGACGGACTCGTCATCGATCTAGCAGCGCTCTGGCTTCAGTCCCCGTTCTCGTAGAGCGCGCACACCGCGCCCGCGGGATCGCGGACCACGGCGAAACGGCCGGCGCCGCTCGGTTTCGGCGCGCGCAGAACCTCGCCACCGCTCTCACGCACGCGAGCGAGACTGTCGTTGAGCGAGGCCACGACGAAATAGACGAGCCACACGGGCGGCAGGTCCGCGTTGGCGCCGCGCGCCCAGCACACGCCCGTCGTCGCGGTGCCGTTGAAGGGCTGGTTCATGCAGTAATCCGCGTAGCCGCCCATGTCCACATCGGTCGACGTCCAACCGACGACGTCGCGGTAGAAGTCGCGCACGGCGTCGGCGTTTGCGACCGTGACGTCGCACCAGCCGATCGAGCCGACCGGGGGCTTTTCCGAGCCGGTCATCGGCTCACGTAAGCGATCACCTTCAGCTCCACGTCGATCGGCGTCGGCAGCGCGCCCACCTCGACGGTCGTGCGCGTCGGGCGATTCGTGGCGAAGTGCTCCGCGTAGAGGCGATTGAACACGGGGAAGTCCGCCTTCATGTCGGTGAGGAATACGGTCACGTCGACGATGTCGTCCCAGCGCGCGCCGGCGTCCTCGAGGACGAGGCGGACGTTTTCGAAAACGGCGAGGACCTGCGCTTCGAACTCGGCCGGGATCTCCTTCGTTCCGCGCTTGCGCGGACCGATACCCGACAGGAAGAGGAAGTCGCCGACCCGCTTCGCATGCGGGAACGCGCCCACCGGCTCGGGTGCGCGAGAACTGACGACGTCCTTGCCTCGACCGCTCATGTCTTCACGCAGACGTTCTTGGGCTCGGTGAAGAAGCGCAGGGAATCGTCGCCCCCTTCGCGCCCGACGCCCGACCCTTTGACGCCGCCGAACGGGACGCGCAGGTCGCGCACCATCCAGCAGTTGATCCACACCGTGCCGGCCTCGATGCGGTCGGCGACGCGATGCGCGCGGGCGAGGTTCTGCGTCCACACGGACGCCGACAGCCCGTATGAGGTTCCGTTCGCCAGGAGAACGGCCTGGTCTTCGTCGGCAAACGGCGCGATCGTGACGACGGGACCGAAGATCTCCTCCTGGTTGGTGCGGCAGCCCATCGGAAGATCGACGATCACCGTCGGCTGGATGAAGTAACCGTTCTTGCAGCGTAGGCCTACGGTTTTCGGCGGGCCGCCGCCGCAGACCACGGTGCCGCCTTCCTTCCGCGCGAGCGCGATGTGGGACATCACCTTGTCGAAGTGCGGTTTCGAGACGATCGCACCCTGCTCCGTCGCGGGGTCGAGCGGGTCGCCCTGACGGAGCGTTTGGGCCGCCGCCACGAACCGCTCGAGAAACGCCGGGTACGCGGCTTCCTCGACGAGGATGCGCGAGCCGCAGAGACAGATCTGTCCCTGGTTCTGAAACGACGAACGCAGGCTCGTCTTGATCGCCTCATCCATGTCCGCATCGGCGAATACGACGTTCGGGTTCTTGCCGCCCAGCTCGAGCGACAGCTTCTTGAGCTTCGGCGAGACGACCGAGGCGATCGACGTGCCCGTGGCGGTTCCGCCGGTGAAGGAGACTGCTCTTACGTCGGGGTGGCCCGTCAGCGGAGGGCCGACCTTCGGACCGAAGCCGTGCACGATGTTCAAGACGCCGGGCGGCAACCCAGCGGCCTTCGCGATCCGCGCGAAATGAAACGCCGTCATCGGCGTGATCTCGGACGGCTTCGCGACCACCGTGTTACCGGTCGCGAGCGCGGGGGCGATCTTCCACGTCAGCAGGTAGAGGGGGAGGTTCCACGGCGAGATGCAGGCGACGACGCCCAACGGGCGGCGCAGCGTGTAGTTGAACGCGGAGGTGTCGGCGGTGTGCAGCTCGGAGCTCGTGTGAAGGATCGCGGTTGCGAAAAAACGAAAATTCGCGACGGCTCGCGGGAGGTCGCTGGCACGCGCGAGCGCGATCGGTTTTCCGTTGTCGATGCATTCGATGCGCGCGAGCTCGTCGATTTCGCGCTCGATGCCGTCGGCGATCGCCAGGAGCAGGCGGGAACGCTCGGCGGCTGGCGTTTGCGACCAGGCGGGAAACGCCGCCTTGCCTGCTGCGACCGCGCGGTCGACGTCCACGGCGTCGCCGTCGGGGACGAGCGCGTACGGCGCACCGACGGCAGGATCCACGTCGTCGAAATAGGCGCCGGAGGCGGGCTCGACGAAGGCCCCGTCGATGAACTGCAAGATCTTGATCATCGGTGGCTCGCTCCGTCGATCACAGCGACGCGATCCGTCCGCCGTCGACCGGCAAGCTGATCCCCGTGATGTACCCGCCTGCCGGGCTCGCCAGGAAACCGATCGCAGCGGCGATCTCCCAGCTCTCCCCGAGCCGGCCCGCGGGGACGAGTGCCAGCATGTCGCGCACGATCTCGTCCGTCGCGCGACCGGCCGCCGTCGCGCGCCCTTCGATCATTGCGTCGAGACGAGACGTCTTGGTGAAGCCGGGGAGGACGTTGTTGACGGTGATCCCGAAGCGCGCCAATTCCCCGGACATCGTTTTCGCCCATCCGGCGACCGCCGCGCGTGTGGTGTTCGACACACCCAACCCCGCGATCGGCTCGCGCACCGAGGTCGAGACGATATTGACGATGCGGCCGTATCCTGCGGCCTTCATGCCCGGGATCACGGCCTGCGCGAGGATCTGGTTGTTGACCAGGTGCGCGCGAAAGGCGGCGACAAAGGCCTCGGGTGCCGCGTCCACGATCGATCCGGACGGTGGGCCGCCCGTGTTGTTGACGAGGATGTGGAACGCGCCGCGATCGCGGATCTCGGCCGCGATCGCGGCGCGGACCGATTCGTTGTCGCTGAAGTCCGCGACCAAAAACGTGTGGCCGGCTCCGGGCAAGTCCGCCCGAACGCGCTCGAGCGCCGTGGCGTCCCGCGCAAACAGCGTGACGGCGGCCCCGCGCGAGGCCAACTCGACGGCGGCGGCGCGGCCGATCCCTTGGGTGCTCCCGCAAACGAGAGCCCGCCGTCCTTGCAGAGAATGAACGTCCACCGACGGAGGATAGGAAGCCCCAAGGGAGGCTGTCAACGCCCCCCTTCAACCGAGCCACAGCGAGCGTGCCGTCAACTCGCGGTGGTCGAGGCCGGCCGCCTTGTCGAGAAGCTTCATCCTCTCGGGCAGGACCGCGGGGAAGCGCCACGAGTCGGCCCGACCGCCCGCCGTGCGGAAAGCGTCGACCCAAGCGGGCCAGAAGGGGACCGGCCGCCGCGCGATCGGCTCGACGACGAGCACGCGGCTCCCCCTACCGTGAGCCGCAAGCAGGCGGCGCAGAAGCTCGTCGCGGGGCGGGCCGTCGAGCTCGTTGACCGCGTAGGCCGCGACGATCCCTTCGCCGGCGGATCCGATGCCGGCTCCGACCAGATCGCCGCGACGGACGGTCGCGGTCAGGCCGAGCGTCCGCAGGTTCCACTCCGCTTCGCCGACCGCCCAACCGCTCGCGTCGATTCCCGAGACCGCAGGGCGCCTCCCGGCTTCGAGCGCCCACGCGGCGCCGGCGGCGCCGGTTCCGCATCCGAGGTCCACGACGCGAAGCAAGGGAGCATCGACCGCGTGAAGGGCGCACACGATCTCGCGCACGATCAGGAAATGGAGGGGCCCGTAGAACATCGCGAATGCCGCGCGCTTGCCTGCGCCCTCGAGTGCGCGGCCCGGCACGAGGCGATCGCGCCGCTCGACATAGAGCGAAGACAGCGCCTGCAGAGCCCGTCGCACCTCGGGAAACGTAAGTGTTGCCAGGTGCCGCGCCTCGAGGGCCGCGTACCAAGCCTCCACGTCGGAACCCGGACGCTCGTTCATCGCGTCATCGTACAATCGCCGCCCCTTGCGTGAACGCCACCACGACTCCGCCGCGCCGAAACGAGCACGACCGATGAAAACGGTCGCGCTCGTCGCCGCGCTCGGCCTCACCGCGGTCGCGCCGGCCGAAGCGGCTGCGCCGAAGCTGACCCAAGCCGAGGCGGAGGCCGCCGTAAAGGCGGTCGTCCCGGAGCTCGAGAAGATCCGCGGATTCGCGTTCAGGGAGAAAGTCCCCGTGACGGTGATCGACGATCGGCAGGCGAGGGCATACGCGCTTGCCCGGTTCCGACAGTTGACCCCCGAGGCGAAGCTCCGCGCCGACCAGTCCGCCTTCCGCCTGCTCGGCCTCGTTCCTCCCGAACTCGACGTCCTGAAGACTCTCCTCGACGTCCTGGAGGAACAGGCGGGCGGCTACTACGATCCGGGGACCAAGTCGTTCTACCTACTCGTCGACATGCCGAAGGAGATGACCGCGCTGCTCAGCGCGCACGAGATGACTCACGCGCTCGAGGACCAGCGGTACGACATCGACGGCCGCCTCGCCAAGGTGATCGACGACGACGATGCGTCGTTCGCGCTCTCCGCGCTCGTCGAAGGGAGCGCGACCATCGCGTCGGCGGTCTACGTCGCGAAGGGCGTGGCGGCGGGCCGAATCGAATCGGACCGGATCGGCAACGTCGGCCGGGACGTACCCACCGAGCGGCTGAACGCGATGCCGGCCGTCTTGAGACGCCAGCTCCTCGGGCCGTACGTCCTCGGCATGGCTTTCCTCGCACGCGGGCGCGTCGAGGGCCTCCAGGCGGGCTTTCCGATGAAGGACGTCGATGCCGCGTGGGCACGCCCGCCGCAATCGTCGGAGCAGATCCTGCACCCCGAAAAGTATTGGAACCCGGCGCAACGCGACGATCCGAGGAGGGTCGCGATTCCGAACCCGTCGCGCATCCTCGGCAAGGGCTGGGCGCGAGCGGGTTCGGGTGTGCTCGGCGAGCTCACCTTGGGGAGCCTCGTCGGCGCGAGAACGCCCGACACGGCCGAGCTCGCCTCGGGCGTGGTCCCGTGGACGAACGCCGCCGCTTCGGGTTGGGGGGGCGACCGCTACGAGCTGTGGACGAAAGGCGACGCTGCCGTCGTGCTGCTCGCGACGGTGTGGGACACGGTGACCGACGCGGAGGAATTCACGGCCGCGCTTCCTCGCGACCGCTCGACGTTGGCCTTTCGGCGGGCCGGAGCCAAAGTCGGGGTCGTCGCCGGAGTTTCGGGCGCCAGGCGCGAGGCGTTGCTTGCGTTGCTGGCGAAGCCATGAAGCGACCCCTGCCACTTCACTGGAAGATGCTCGCGGGTGGCGTGACGGGAGCCGGATCGGGGCTCGTGGTGCACTCCCTGTTGGCAGGAGATCCCCGCGTCGAGATGTTCATCCGCTACGTCACGACGCCCGTCGGTCAGATCTTCCTCCGCCTCCTGTTCATGCTCGTCATCCCGCTTCTCGTGTCGGCGCTCAGCTTGGGCGTGACGGGCCTGGGCGACATTCGCCAGCTCGGTCGCATCGGCGTGAAGACGCTCATCTATACGATTTCAGTCTCGGCGATCGCGGTGCTTCTGGGCGTTACGCTTGTGAACCTCTTTCAACCCGGCT
>JAYUCM010000129.1:0-12234 GCA_043740355.1 Acidobacteriota bacterium
CTCGGGATCGGGCGACGAGACCGACGCGGCGCTCTACTGGAAGGCCTACGCCGATTGGAAACGGAAGCTGAAGAAGGAATCGCTCGAGGGGCTGCGGCAGCTTCTGTCCTCCTACCCGCAAAGCGCGTGGGCCGACGACGCCGGGGCCCTCGAGATCGAGATCCGCGGCGGGAAAAGAGCGGGCGGCACGCCCGACGCCGAGAACGAGGAGCTCAAGCTGTATGCGCTCGATGGACTGATGCAGATCGAGCCCGAGCAGGCCGTGCCCGTGCTCGAGAAACTCCTGGCGGGAAACTCGTCCCAGCGCATCAAGGAGCGCGCCCTCTTCGTGCTCTCCCAGAGCGACTCGCCCCGGGCCAGGGAAATCCTGCTTCGCATCGCGAAGACGGGTCAGCCGATCGAGCTGCGCTGCCATGCCGTCAAGACCCTCGGCATCGCGGGAGAACCCGACGACATCGCGGCGCTCGCGGCGATCGCCCGGGACACGGCTGCACCTCCGGAAGTACGGGACGCCGTGATCGAGGCTTACATCATCGCCGACCGGACCGACGAGCTCGCCGTCATCGCCAAGTCCGACCCCGACGCGCGGATCCGCGCCAAGGCGATCGATGCGCTCGGCGCCATTGGCGCGCTCCCGTCGCTGCGGCAGCTCTGGACCACGGAGAAGGACTCTGCGCTCCGCGCAAAGCTTCTCGAGGCGTTCGGCATCGCCGGGGACGTCGACACCCTGGCGAAGGCGGCGCGGGAAAGCACGGACCCGCAGATCCGCAGGAAGGCGATCGAGGGACTCGGCATCTCGAGCGGCCCCGCCGCGGTCCGCTTGCTGCGTCAGATGTACGGGGAATTCTCCGACCCCGGCGACAAGCGCAAGGTCGTCGAGGCCCTGATGATTCAGGACGACGCGAAGACTCTGATCGATCTGTTCCGCGCCGAGAAGGACCCGGCGATGAAGAAGGTCATCTTGCAGCAGCTTTCGGTGATGAACGATCCCGACGCGACGCGCGCGATCCTCGACGTGCTGGGAGAATAGCCATGAAAAGCATCCTCGCGTTCGTCACTTCCGCCATGTTCTTCGTTCCCGCGTGGGCCGTCGATGCACCGGCGTCGATCGAGAACGTCGTCATCGAGCTTCGCGCGGGAGTGTCGCCCGCGGCGGCACTCGAAGGCGTCGGCCGCGGAAAGACCGCGGAATGGGTCGGGTGGAGCGTGAGGGCCGTTCCCGAAGCGCGCGACGTCTGCTGCTTCACGACGAATTTCAAGCGCCGCGGATGCTCCCTGACGGACCGCGACAATTCCTGGGGCACGAGCGACCAGTTCGAGCGGAGCGGCTCGACGGACCTGTACGTGCTCGTCGAGACGAAGGGCAGCCGGCCGAGCCGGGTGCGCGTCGTTTCTCCCACCTGTCCGGTCGACGGCGCCAACCGCCGCCTCGTTTGGCTCGGTTCCGTCGATCCGGCAGCGAGCCTCGCCGCTTTGAGCCGATTGCTCGAAGCCGACGCGAGCGAGGGCGACGTCGAGCAGCCCGCCCTCGCCGCGATCGCCTACCACGCGGACGCGCGGGCGGATGCCCTGCTCGAGAAGCGGGCGTTCGACCGCTCGCTCTCGGAGGACTCGCGGAAGCAGGCGATCTTCTGGGCGGGAAACGCCCGGGGGGAAGCGGGGTACCGGCTGGTCGAGCGCCTGCTACTTTCGGATCCGAGCGGAGACATCCGCGAGCACGCCGTGTTCGCGCTGACGCAAAGCTCCTTTCCGGGAGCCGCCGACAGGATCAAGCGGGTCGCGCTCGAGGACCGTGACAACGACGTGAGGGCGCAAGCGCTTTTCTGGCTCGCCCAGACCAACGCCGAGGGTGCCGGCGAGTGGATCGTCGGCCGGCTCGATGCCGAGAAGGACGACCACGTGCGCGAGCAGGCGGTCTTTGCGTTGTCGCAGCTCAAGGACGGCACGGACTGGCTGTTGAAGGTCCTTCGCTCGAAGAGAGACGTAGAGACGATCCGGCGAGCCCTTTTCTGGCTCGGGCAGTCGGAGGATCCGCGGGCGCTCCAGGAGATCGAGAAGATTCTGGCGAGGTGACTCGGCGGAGCTAGGAGGAGCCGGCCGCGCCCGGGCTAATGAGCTTGCGTTTTACGTCTGCGGCGATCGGGTCATTCGGGTCCAATCGCGCCGCCTTATCGCACTCCCGCCGCGCACCCGCGACGTCTCCCATCTCGAGGAGGACGAGCGCGTAGGCGGAGTGTTTCGTCGCGAAATCCGGCTTGACGTCCAGGATGCGCTCGATCTCCCTGCGGACGTCGGGAAGCCGTTGCGAACCGAGGGCGTGCAAGAGATAGACCTTCGCCAGAACGGGGACCTGATTCTTCGGATTGTCGCCGAACTCCGCTTCCAGCCGCGACAACACGCCGTCGATCACCGCCGGGTCCCCGGTCGCCAGGTACGCGTCGAGGTAGCCGAAATCGATGCAGCACTTCGGCTTTGCGATTCGATACTCGTGGCTGCGAATGAGCGCTTCCCGCTCCGGCGTGCGGCGAACCGCGACCACCGAGATGTCGTCCCAGTAGACGATCGCCCAGTCGGGATCGTCGGCCAGCGTGGCGGGGAAGACCGGTTTCAGCAGGTCGTATCCCGCGATGGCATAGTCGAAGCCGTATTTTCGTTTGGCGGCTTCCCAGCCGGACGGCGTCTCCCCCGCCGCCAGATAGTCGCCGAGGAACTCGGGGGTGTAGAGCCGCCGGTAACGCCCATCGACGAACACCGGCCGATCGGGGAGACGCCAGATGAGATAGCCCCCGATGCCGTACGTGTTGAACATGCGGCCGCGGATCCCGGCGTCTTCGACGAACCGCGCCGCCCCCTCGGGAAAGGTCGCCTCCTTCAACCCAACGCCGAACACGACCCCCGGGTTGAAGACGACGACCAACGGGAAGATCGCCGCCACCGCAAGAGTCAGGCCCCATGCGGTTGCGGCCGGCCGCCGCTCGAGAATCCTCGCCGCCCCCCGGAGGGCGTGGGCGATCGTCATTCCCACCGGAATCGCGGCAACGATCGCGAACATCTCGACGAGTCTGACCTGCCGCAACGCTTCGTA
The DNA here is from genome assembly GCA_043740355.1 of Acidobacteriota bacterium. Classification (GTDB taxonomy): domain Bacteria; phylum Acidobacteriota; class Polarisedimenticolia; order Polarisedimenticolales; family DASRJG01; genus DASRJG01. Next base: position 3,086 of record JAYUCM010000129.1, read on the forward strand.
GAGGAAGAACACGAACAGGGCGAGGTGGACGAGATCGCGCCAGCCGCGCAGCGCGACGAAGTAGATCACGCCGAGGACGACCATGACCTGGAACGGAAGCCAGAGCATCCATCCGCCGCTCCATAGCAGCCCGGCCGTGATCGGTTGATACTCCGCCACCCGTGCCCTGAAGGGATCGCTCGTCAGCTTCACCGCCAACGTGTAGATCCCGCTCCCTTCGGGACCGATGAGCGACGCGGCCGCCGCGGCGCCCCATACGGCGGCGAGTGTCAAGCCTCGACGCTCGACGAGGTCGGATACCGCGGCGGCGAGGAGGATCAGTACGCCGAACACCGCGCCGACGCTCGTGTTCGCCCACAAGATCATGGCCAGAGGCAGCAGAAAGACCGCGCGATCGCGTCGACCCGCTCTCCAGCGTTCGAGTATCCAGACGAAAAACGCGGAGTAGGCGAGGGTCAACAGATACGGGCGGACGAACAGCCGGAAGCGCACCGCGAACAGCACCAGGAGCAGCGTCACGACGACCGAGGGAAGGAACTCCGGGCGGCTCCCCAATCGCTCCCGCATCGCCCCTGCGATGAAGGAGAGCGTGAGAACGAGAATCGAGGCCTTGAGAGCATTGAGGCCGGCGAACCCCGCCGCGCGGTGGACGGCGAAGATCAGGGCGTCGCCGATCCATTCACCCACGTACTGGGGGTGCCCCGCGAACGTGTACGAGAACGTGTCGACGCGCGGCAGAGCCCAATCCGAGACGATCCGCTCTCCCAGCCGCAGATGCCAAAAGAGGTCCCACTCGAAGTATTTCGTGGTGGCCAGCAGGACCGCGAGCGCGGCGACGGCGACGAACGGGGCGAGCCGGAGCCAGGATGCCGGCCTCGTCGCTTCGGAGCTCAAGGTCGGCGCCCACCACGGCGAGCGCGCAGCTCGGCGAGGGACACGGCCGCGCCCGGATAGTCGGGCTTCAGACGCAGCAGTCTCGCGAGCCGCGCCTCCGCTTCGTCGAGACGACCGCGCCGCGTAAGAACCCGCGCCAGGTTGAACAGTCCATCGGCGTTTTGGGGTTCGAGATCGACGGCGCGCGCGTAGGCGGCGATCGCCTCGTCGTCCTCTCCCTGCCTCTCCCGGGAAAGTCCGAGGTTGTAGTACGCGGGCGCGAAGTCGGCCTTGACCCGCACAGCCTCTTCGAAGCGCGCCGCCGCCTCGTCGATCCTGTCCAGCATCGCGAGCGCGATGCCGAGATGGCAGAGCGCCTCCCAGTTCCCCGGGTTCGCTTGAACTTCGGCCTCGAGAATGCGGCGGGCCGGTTCGATCCGTCCCTTGTCGAGGAGCGCGAGCGCCTCGCGATCGCGTTCGCCGGGCAGAGCCGCGACGACGAGCTGGCGAAGGCGGATCTCGATCGCTTCGTCCTCCCGGCCCGCGTCGCGAAGGGCGTTCGCGAGATGCCGCTCCGCGACGTAGTTGCTCCCCGTCACCTCGATCGCGTGCTTGAAGAGCGTCACGCCGTCGCGCCAGGTGGCCGCCTGGCGATGCGCGAGGAGGGCGAGGGGGATGACGGCCGCCGCGCAGACCCAAGGAACGGCGCGTCCGGCGGGCGAAGGTTGCGATTCGAGCCTGTGGATTCCTCCCGCGAGAACGAGCAGCAGTCCGATCGAAGGGAGGTAGGTGTAGCGATCCGCGGTGGCCTGGAATCCGATCTGGACCAAGCCGATCACGGGGATCAGCGACACGAGGAACCAGCCCCACCCCACGGCGAGGAACGGGCGGCTTCGCCGGAAGACGAGGCCTGCTCCCGTCACGAGCGCGATGAGCGCGGCGGCACCGGCGATGTGCCGGCCCGGGAGCGACGGATCGAACGGATAGAAGGCGGCGAGCCGCACCGGCCATCCGGTCCGGAAGAGATACTCGGGAACGGCGACGAGAGCGTTCGCGATCCTCAGACCCACCGGCACTTGCTCGAACTGGGCCACCGCACCTCCCCGCTGCTGCACGAGCCACGTCACGATCGCCGAAGCCAAGGCCATGCCGAAGAAGGGGACCTTCTCGAAAACGAGCGAGCGCGAGCCGTGGCGTCCGAGCGGCCAGCGGTCGAGGAGGAGCAGCACGATGGGAAGCGTGACGAGCATCGGCTTCGAGAGTAGACCCAACGCGAAGAACACGAGGGCTGCGGCGTATGCACCTTGCGACCGCCTGCCCGTCGCGTACCGCGTGAACGCGAGCACGGTCGCCATCCAGAAGAGACCCGACAGGACGTCCTTCCTCTCGGCGACCCACGCGACCGACTCGCAGCGCAGCGGGTGAACCGCCCAGAGCGCCGCAAGCGAAGCGGCCGTCCACGGGTTGGCAACGAGACCGAGCAGGAAGGAAAAGAGAAGAAGAGTCGTCGCGGCATGAATCGCGACGCTCGTCATGTGATGCCCGCCGGCCCACATGCCGAACAGGTCGACGTCGATCATGTGCGAGATCCAGGTCAGAGGATGCCAGTTCGCGGCGCGGCCCGTCGTGAACGCCCAGACCAACGAGCGGGCGGTCAGCCCTGAGGCGACGTCGGGGTTCTTCGCGACGTAGGTCTGATCGTCGAAGCGGAGGAAGTCGAAGCCGCGCACCTGCGCGAAGACGGCCAGCACGAGAAGGACCAGCGCTGCGCCGAGCCCCAGGCGCAACCGCAGGGTTCCCGCGCGGGGCTTTCGTCCTTCCATCGAAGGCGATGATACAAGAAGGCCCCGGCCGTGGATCCAAACACGCGGAGCCGGCGGAGGCCGCCGCCCTACTCCCCCACAGCGAGCGGCCGCAATTCTTCGACGCCCTCGAAAACGTCGTGTTCGACCTGTCGCTCGGCGGTGTGGTCCTTGGCGATCAACATATAGAGCGACGGCACGACGAACAACGTGAACAGCGTGCCGATCGCCATGCCGGCGACCAAGACGAGACCGATCGAGTTACGCGCGATGGCGCCGGCACCGGTGACGAGCACGAGCGGGAAGTGCCCGGCAACGGTGGCGACGGTCGTCATGAGCACGGGCCGGAGCCGAATGCGAGCGGATTGCTGGATCGCCTCGAGCTTCGCCAGACCGCCGCGCTGGAGTTGGTTGGCGAACTCGACGACCAGGATGCCGTTCTTCGAGATCAGGCCGATCAGCGTGACGAGGCCGACCTCCGAGTAGATGTTGAGCGTGGTGGTCCAGCCGGGTAGGTTGTCGCCGGGCTTCTTGAGGAACGTCATCAGGAGCGCACCGAACAGCGCCAGCGGCACCGAGCCCGCCAGGATGACGAACGGATCCCTGAAGCTGTTGAACTGCGCCGCCAACACCAGGAAGATCAGCAGGAGCGCCAAGGCGAACGCCGGGAGGAACTTGCCCCCTTCCGTCCGGAGCTGCCGGGATTCACCCGTGTAGTCGATCTTGTAGCCTTCCGGGAGGATCTTCGCCGCCTCGTCCTCGAGGGCCTTCAACGCCTGATCGAGCGGGAGACCGGTTGCACCCGAGATCTTGACCGCGTTCAACTGCTGGAAGCGGTTGAGCGATCGGGGCTGGGTGGATTCCTTGAGGGTGGCGATCGTGCTCAGCGGCATCAGCTTCCCGTTGGGACCGGTGACATAAATCTGCTGGAGCTGGTCCGGCGTGAGCCGTGCGGCGCGCTCGACCTGCGGGATCACCTTGTAGCTGCGTCCCTCGATGTTGAAGCGGTTGACGAAGTTGCCGCCGACCGCTGCGGAGACGTCGGCGCCCACTTGCTCCAGGCTCAAGCCGAGCGCCGCGACCTTATCGCGGTCGATCTGGATCTCGGCCTGCGGCTGGTCGATCTTGGTGTCGATGATGGGGGGAAACCAGAACTGAAGCTTGGGGTCCGTGGCGGCCTTCTCCTGGAGCCTTTTTGCGAATTCCAGAATGCGCGCGGGCTCGGCCGTCGAGGCGAGGACGATCTCGACGGGGAACGAACCGCCGCCGGGAAGCGCTGGAGGCATGATGGGGAAGATGCTGATCCCCGAGATCGACGAGAGCTTCTTCTGGGCCTCGGGAAGGATCTCGAACGCGGTGCGCTTCCTCTCATCCCATGGTTTCAGGACGCCGCCGCCGAAGCCCGATGTCGGGAACGTGAGCTGGAACGTGAACGCGGTCTCGGGGATCGTGAGGAACGCCTCTTCGACCTTGTTCGCGTACTTGACCGTCTGGTCGATCGTCGCGTTGGCGGGGGCTTCGATGATCCCGAAGATGACGCCCTGGTCTTCGGTCGGCGCCAGCTCCTTCGAGCTGAACATGTACATCGGGTAGCACAGGAGCATCAGGACGATCCAGACGGTGTAGACCGCCGGCCGCGCGTTGAGCGTCCCGTCGAGCAAGCGGCCGTACGTGTTGCGGAAGTACTTGTCGAACGTGCGATTGATGAAGCCCGCAAAGCCGCGATGCTCCCCTTCGGCGGTCAGCAGGCGCGACGACATCACGGGCGAGAGCGTCAACGCGACGACGCCGGAGATCATGACCGCTCCGGCGAGGGTGAACGCGAACTCGCGGAACAGCGAGCCGGTGAGTCCTCCCTGAAGGCCGATCGGCGCGTACACCGTGGCGAGCGTGATCGTCATCGCGATGATCGGGCCCAAAAGCTCGCGCGCGCCCAGGATCGCCGCTTGAAGCGGTGTGTTCCCCTCGCGAAGGCGTCGCTCCACGTTTTCGACGACGACGATCGCGTCGTCCACGACGAGTCCCACCGAAAGAACGATGGCCAGGAGCGTCAGCAGGTTGACCGTAAACCCGAACACCTGCATCAGCCAGACGGCGCCGACGAGCGACACCGGGATCGCGACGATCGGAACGAGGACGGAGCGGAACGACCCGAGGAAAAGGAAGATGACGATCATCACGATGAGCAGCGTCTCCATCAACGTCTTGAAGACCTCGCTCAGCGCGTTCCGGATGTATCCGGTTGCGTCGTAGGCGACGGCGGCCTTCATCCCCGTCGGGAGATCCGCCTTGATCTTGTCCATCTCGACGGTCACGGCCTTGATCACGTCCAAGGAGTTCGAGTTCGGGAGAACCCACACGCCCATGAACACGGCGGTCTGGCCCGAGAACCGCACTTCGGTGTTGTAGTCCTCGGCACCCAGCACGACGTCGGCGATGTCGCCCAACCGCACGAGCGCCCCGTTTTCGTGCCGGATGACGAGCTGCTTGAACTCGGGGACGGAGCGCAGGTCGGTGTTGGCCGTCAGGTTGACCTGGATCAGGGAGCCTTTCGTCTGGCCCACGGCGGACAAGAAATTGTTCGCCGCCAGCGCCTGGCGCACTTGCACCGGGCTGACGTTCAACGCCGCCATCCGGTCCGGCTTCAGCCAGATGCGCATCGCGAACGTTCGGCCTCCCAGGATGTCGGCTCGCTGCACGCCGCCCAACGCCGAAAGGCGCGGCTGCACGACGCGCACGAGATAGTCGGTGATCTCGTTCTGCTGCAGGATGTCCGAGCTGAAGCTGAGATAGGCGGAGGCGAATTGCGAGTCGGCGGACTCGATGTTGATGACAGGGACCTGGGCCGCGGGCGGAAGGTCGCCGCGCACCTGATCGACCTTGGACGCGATCTCGGCCAGCGCCTTCCGGCTGTCTTGATTGAGCTTCAGGTGGGCGGTGATCGTGGAGACGGAGAGCGCGCTCTGCGATTCGAGATAGTCGATGCCGTCGGCCCCGGCGATGGCGCGCTCCAGCGGAGCCGTGATGAACCCGCGAATCAGGTCAGCAGCAGCGCCGACGTAGACGGTGGACACCGTCACCGAGGCGTTCTCGCTGCGCGGGTACTGCCTGACGTTGAGCGTGCGGACGGCCTGCACGCCGGCGATGAGGATCAGGAGGTTGACGACCAGCGCCAGGACGGGCCGGCGGATGAAGAGATCGGTGATGGATCGCACGTTCGCCCCGTCAGGAATTCGGAGGACGCGGGGCCGACTGCGCGTCGGGCGCCAACGTGTTGTTCACCGCGACCAGCGAGCCGTTTCTCAGCTTGAAGACGCCCGAGGTCGCCACCGTCTGTCCCTCCTTCAGTCCCGTCGTCACCGCCACGAAGTCACCACGGGTCTCGCCCAGCCTCACGGTCGTCATCTGAGCCTGCTTGACCGTCTTCCCCGACTTCTCGTCCTTGACGTCGCTGACGACGAACACCGAATCGCCGTACGGAGCGTGGAGGACGGCGGTGGACGGAATCACGAGGAGGGGCTGCGCCTCGGGGAGGACCAGCTGCACGCGCGCGAACATGCCGGGGCGCATCTCGCCGGAGCCGTTCGCCACGGTGGCCTGCACTTTGATGTTGCGCGTCGACGCGTCGATCTCGGGGTTGAGTGCCGTGACCTTCCCCGTGAACACGTGGCCCGGGGTCGCGTCGGTCGTCACGCGCACGACCATCGCCCGCTGGATCTGCGCCAGCTGCTGCTCGGGGAGGCTGAAGTCCACGTAGACCGGGTCGAGCGAATGGAGGGAGACGATCGCGTCGCCGTCGTGCACGAACTGCCCGAGGTTGACCGACCGGATGCCGAGCCGGCCGCTAAACGGCGCGCGGATGGTCTTCTTGGCGATCGTCGCCCGGATCGCATCCGCCTGACCGACCGTCTGGCGGGACGCCGATTCCGCGGTGTCCATGTCGGACTGGGAGATCACCCCCTGCGCGTGGAGGCCGTGGGCGCGCTCGAGGTTGAGGCGCGCCAGCTCGGCCTGCGCCTCGGCCGACCGCAGCTGCGCTTCTTCCGAGGACGTATCGAGACGCACGAGGACCTGCCCTTTGGCCGCCGTCCCACCCGATTCGAACGCGATCTCCCGGACGGTGCCGGCGAGCTCCGAGCGCAGCTCGACGCCTTGCACCGCGGTGACCGAGCCGACCGCCGGGAGGAGGGATTCCCACGTCTCCTGACGGACCTCGGTCGCGCTGATGGTTTCCGCGGGCATCGAAGCCTCGCTTCCCGCCTTGATGAGGGCACGGATCTGGAGGGCCTTCACGCCGGCGAGCACGGCGATGACGGCGAGGAGCCCCGAGACGGCGATGACGATTTTTCTCTTCATGGCAGAACCTGCTCAATCCGCGCCGCAGGGGCGGTGCGCGAAAAAAGGAGCGGCCAGAGCGTGCGGAGCATCGCGAGTTGGCGCTCCCGGATCTGGGATGCGGTCAGCGTGGACGAGTCGGCGATCGCGCGGATCATCATGCCGCGCATCGAGTCGACGATGATCTCGGCGGCCGTCCGGGGGGTCAATCCGGAAGGAGCCGTTCGTGCCTCATCCGAGGCGGCGATGAGATCGGTGACGCTCTCGATGAAGAACTCGGTGACGTCGCGGACGAGGACTCTCACGTGGTGGTTGCGGGCCGCTTCGGCGAAGAGGTCCGCGACGAATGCGACGTGAAGGTGCTCCGGTTGTTCCTCGCAGTGACAGATCGAGACGAGCTCCAAGGCTTCGAACAGCGTGGGCGCGCACCGAGCTTGCTCGAGGATCTGCCTCATATCCTCGAGGTGCTCCCTGGCCATGAAGGTGATCACGGCATCCTTGCTGTCGAAGTAGCGGTAGATGAGTCCGACGCTGATCTGCGCCTCGGCGCTGATGTCGTTCATGGTCGTGGGGTGGAACCCGCGCCGCGCGAAGCAGGTCATCGCCGCACGCAGGATCTGACGGCGTCGCTCCTCGGAGTGGTCGTGAACTGGTTGAGTTGTCATTGGTTCCGGCATCGAATGAATACTCATTCACATGGTGACTGAAGGTCCGTACTCGGTCAAGGTGTCTGTGGAATGAATGACGTGGAGCGAACTCATAATACTTACAGTCTTGGCGCAGAACCGCTGGTGCACTAGAGTCCGCTTCATGACCGTACCCGACGTGTCTGCCGCCAAGGCGCCGCTCAGCGTGATCGTACCCTGCTTCAACGAAGAAGCCGTGATCGCCGAATGCCTTGAGAGCGTGCAGTTCGCCGACGAGATCTTGGTCGTCGACTCCTTCAGCACGGATAGGACGCCGGAGATCGCGCGCCGCTACACGCCGCGTGTCCTGCAGCACGAGTTCTGGAGCCACGGTGCGCAGAACAACTGGGCGGTCCCGCAGGCCAAGCACGCGTGGGTCATGGTGGTCGACGCCGACGAGAGGGTGACGCCCGAGCTCGCCGACGAGATCCGGGCTCTTCTGCGGAACCCCTCACGTCACGGCTACGAGGTGCGGCGCCGGAACTTCTTCCTCGGGCGGGAGATCCGTCACGGCACGTGGGGAAGCGACTTCGTGCTGCGTATCTACCATCGCGACCGGGGGCGCTATCAGGAGCGGCACGTGCACTCGCGAGTCGAGCTCGACGGCCGGCCGGGGCGTTGCCGCGGGGCGCTCCTGCACCACACCTACCGGAGCCTCGACGACTACGCGCGGAAGATCCACCGGTTCAGCCGGGGCGGCGCGATGAACGAGCACGAGCGCGGGAAGCGCGGCAGCGCCTGGAAGATCGTCGCCCACGGCCTCGGCCGATTCTTCAAGACCTACGCGCTAAAGATGGGTTTCCTGGACGGGACCGAGGGCCTGATCATCGCCTTCATGGAAGCGGACTACGCCGCGCTGAAGTACGCCAAGCTCTGGGAGATTCAGCGGAAGGCACAGACAACGTCGGGCTCGACGCCTGGCGCCGCGCACGACGCGGTCTGATCCGCATGCGACCCTACAAGGACAAGTTCTACGGCGACCGGGACGCCAACACGTCCCACGCAGCGAGAACCATCCTCGCCCTGACCCTCGACGTGGTACCGCCGGTCCGATCGGCTGTCGATGTCGGCTGCGGCGTGGGGACCTGGCTCTCGGTGTTGCTCGAGCGAGGCGTCGCGAGCATCCGAGGACTGGACGGTGCTTGGGTGCGCCGGGATTTGCTCACGATTCCAGCGGAGAGCTTTCTCGTGGTCGACCTGACGGAGCGCGTTCCGAAGATGGAACGATTCGACCTCGCGATCTCCCTCGAAGTGGCCGAGCATCTGCCGCCAGGCCGCGCGAGCACATTCGTGGACTCGCTCGTCGACCTGTCGGATTTCGTGCTGTTCTCGGCGGCGATCCCCCATCAGGGCGGGAAGAACCACCTCAACGAGCAATGGCAGGACTACTGGGCGGGACTCTTCGCGACCCGAGGTTACGCCGTCGTCGACGCGATCCGGCCGAAGATCTGGG
>JAYUCM010000130.1:0-31218 GCA_043740355.1 Acidobacteriota bacterium
CGACGAAGATCGCGGGGAAGACCACGAACGTGAGGATCCCCAGGTAAGGTCCGCCGCCCAAGCCCAGCGATTCGCCGACGAAGAGGGAGACGAAGAGGATCGCCGCGGCGGTCGTCAGCGCGGCCCCAGTGAGGCTGATGCCGTTTCGCGTGATCGCCTGGATGAAAGTGCGGATGGGGCCTTTGGTATCGGTCATGAGTGAGTGGTCACAGCGTAGACGATGAGGCCGAAGATGGAAAGGCCGAGAAGGACGGCGATCGTCCCGACGATGCGGCCGCGCCGGATCGCGCGCTGTGAGGGCGGATCGACCACGAGGGCGTCGAGCGTCCCGTCTTTGACCCACCGATCGTAAGCGTCGGGCCTCTCGTTCTTGAGCTCTTCTTCCGTCACGCTCCCCGTGAACACGACGGTGTCCATCGGGAACTTGTCGGGGCGCAGGTGGCCGTTGAAGAAGTGGATCGTGAAGATGAACGCCACGGCGAGGAGGGCCTCTTCGCCGTGGATCAGGAGCGCGACGTTGAAGATCCACCCCGGGAGGAACTTCGAGAAGAACCAGGGGAACCAGAGCAGGAGTCCCGAACCGCCGATGATGAACATCCCCCAGAAGACCGCCCAGTAGTCGAACTTCTCCCAGTAGGTGAAGTGGTCGAAGCGGGGCTTGGGCCCACGCCGGAAGAACCAAGCGAAGTGCGCGCTCATCTCCTTGAGATCGCGCGGTTGCGGGACCATCGACTCGGGCCCCCAGAGGATCCCGTAGTCCTGCTTGATGAAGAGGCGGTGGAGAAGCCGCCACACGTGCGCCGCGAAGACCCCGATCAGCACGACCGCCAAGAACCGGTGGAGGCGCCCCGCAAACTGCAGCCCGCCGAGCATGCGGGCCAGCCGGGAGGCCCATCGCGCGTCGTTGAACAGGAGCGGGAGCCCGGTCAAGGCCAGTCCGAGGAAGCTGAACATGAGAACGACGTGGGTGACACGGTCCACGGCGCCGAACCGGCGAATGTGGCGCATCGCTCTACTTCCCCGCCTTCTTCGCCTTGATCGGCGGGTCCTTCCTCAGGAGCCTCTGGAACCAGAGGCTCGTATGGAGGCCGAAAAATACGAACACCCCTACGAGGAGCAACTGCATGAAGCGGGCGGTCCAGTAGAGCGCCGGGTTCCGTTTCGCGTCGCGCTGGTCCGCGTGCGGGTCGTACCCGGCGAAGCTCGCGCTGGCGGCCGGATGGCACTTCCCGCAGGTCGCAACACGGCGCTCGGGCGACACGCTCGAGCGCGCGTCCGCCTTGGGATAAACGTCGTGAGCACCGTGGCAATCGGAGCAGCTCGCCACGCGCGTGAATCCCAGGCGCGTCACCTGCCCGTGGAACGTGTCGCGGTAGGTTGCGAGCGACTGCGCATGGCACGCGCCGCACTCGGCGAGAACGTCGAGCTTCCACGCGTCGGCGTCGGTGCGCCGGATCTCGTGTGCCGTGTGGCAGGAAACGCACACCGGGACCCGCGGGTCGCCCGCGGCCAGTTTCGAGCCGTGGATCCCCGAGGCGTAGAGGGTCAGAATCCCGCCGTGGCACTTGCCGCACGTCGACGGGACGTTGGCTCGATAAACCCCGCTTTGCGGGTCGCTCTTGCGGTGGATGTCGTGGTTCCCGTGACAGTCGGTGCACTTGGCGGAGACGAGCAGGCCGCTCTTCTCGAGCGCCTTTCCGTGGATGCTGTCGTGGTACTTGGCGAATACGTCGCCGATCTTGATTCCGCCGTCTTTGATGATCTTCGCGTCGCCGTGGCACCTCCCGCACATGTTGGGAAGGTTCAACGGGTACGTCCGCGAGCTCGGATCGCGGCTCGACCGGATGTCGTGCTTGCCGTGGCAATCGGTGCACGTCGCGGTGTTGACGTTTCCGGCGTGGCGCGCCTCGGCGTGAACGCTCTTCCCATACGCCGCTACGGGATCGGCGTGACAGGAGGCGCAGTCAACCCGTGCGAGCTTCTCGGCGTGCGGGAGCTCGGCCTTCGCGAGATCCGCATGACAATCGGTGCACGCCAGGGGCCCGTGGGCCGAATCGGCGAACGTCTTGGCCGGGACGGCGATCGCGCGGCCGTCCGAAGCGGTCAGGGTCGCGTCGTCGTGGCAGGAGAGGCAATCGTCGTTGCCGGGAGATGGCGCGGCCGGCGCGGCTCGGGCCAACGGTGCGAGGAGGACGAACGCAACGAACGCGGCGGCTCGAAGAAAGGTCACGCTCGCGCCCATGGCGCCAGATCTCTCACGCTGCGTGGAGCATATCAAGAGGCGCGGGCGTCGAGCCCCATCAGACCCCGCACCGTCTCGAGAATCGTGGCGAGCGCGAACGGCTTAAGGAGAAGCGACTCCGCTCCGTGGAGCAACGCCTGTTCCTGCGTCACGGCGGACTGCGATCCCGTCACCAGGACGACCTTCGTCGTTGCATCCGCACGCTTGGCTGCGTGAAGGACGTCGAATCCGTCGCCGTCGGGAAGGCCGATATCGGTCAAGACCAGCTCGTAGTGCTCGCCGGCCAGCAGCGCGTAGGCCTCGTTCGCGTTCGCGGCGACGTCGAGATTGAACCCTTCCCGGCCGAGGACGAGGGTCAGGTTCATCCGCTCGAGCCGGTCGTCCTCGACGAGGAGTATCCGGCGATGCGCCATGAGCGCGTTGGTCTCCATCCATGGGGAGTTAGGCAATCGGCGGGCCAGCGCCACGGGCGATCCGCGCCCGAGCCCACGGGTCGAACGGGACTCCCATTGGGGAGAACCACCCAGTCGTTGCGGAATATCACGCAAGGCGAGCGCCTGGGAGCTGGCCGCTCCCGCGTTCTCCGTGACAACGTGGAGCCCCATGACCGATCATGCCGGCCGTGAATCCCCTCCGCAGGCTCGACGAGCTCGTTTTCCCTTCCGGGGTGCGCGTTTGGCATTTCATCCTCATTCCCCCCGCCGGGATGGCCCTCGTGCTCGCAGGATTCCGGCTCATCGACCGGATCGTGCTACCGCACCTGCAGAGCACGCCGGGGGGGGAGGCTTACTACACCGCGCGGACGGTCCTGATCGGCCTGGCGATGGCCTCCATCATCGCGTTCCTGGCCCTGCGCTACAGGACGGGGTACGAGCGGCAGATTCAGGCGCGCAACGTGGCGCTCGAGGCCACGCGGGACTTCCTGACCCGCGTCATCGAAGGAACCGCGGACGGGATCATTGTCCGTGACGCCGAAGGCCGTATCACGTCGTGGAATCCTGCGGCCGAGGCGATTTTCGGCTGGACCGCCGCCGAGATGCTGGGGCAGACGGCGCAGCGCCTCATCGCGGAGGGCCACGAGCCTGTTTCGGCCGTCCGGCGCATCGACGCGACGCTGCGCGAGGGACGGACCCTGCGCAATCTCGAGACGAGCGGGATCCGCAAGGATGGGTCGCCGATCACCTTTTCGCTGACCGTGGCGCCGCTCTACGACGCGACGAACAGCTACTCGGGGACGACCGGGATCGTCAGGGACATCTCCGCGATCAAGCAGCTCCAGCTCCAATTGCTCGAACGCGAGCGCTTGGCTGCCGTCGGCGAGCTGGCGGCGATGGTGGCCCACGAGGTGAGAAACCCGCTGGCGGGGATACGGGGCGGTTGCGAGATCCTCCTCGAGGGGTACCCGGAGGGGGACACGCGGCACGATATCGGGGTCGAGATCATCCATCAGGTGGATCGGCTGAGCCGGACCGTGCACGATCTATTGTCGTTCGCAAGGCCCAAGGCGATGGACCTGGTCCCGACCGACCTTCACCGCCTCATCGAGCGGACCCAGCATGTTCTTCTCGGCGACCCGGGAAACGCCACGGTGGACGTCGTCCTCGACTTCGGTGACGACGTCCCGATCATCCAGGCGGACGGGCGCCAGATGGAGCAGGTCTTCATGAACCTCCTTCTCAACGCGATCCAGGTCATGAGCAACAAGGGGATGGTCACGATCGCGACGCGTACCCTGGGACGCCAGGTCGTCGTCACGGTGAGCGACTCGGGACCCGGCATTTCGCCGGACAAGATCGGGCGGATCTTCGAGCCGTTCTTCACGACGCGCAGCCAGGGGACGGGGCTGGGGCTTGCCATCGTGAAGAAGATCGTCGAGGCTCATGGCGGGCGGATCGAGGCGGCCTCGCCGCCCGGCTCCGGGGCCCGGTTCACCGTGACCCTTTCGCTCGAGGGCTGATCGTGACGGACATCAGGGAGAAGATTCTCATCCTGGAGGACGAGAAGCTCCTCCGCATGACCATGCGCAAGCGGCTCGAGGACGACGGGTACCGCGTCGTCGAGGCGGAGAGCGGCCTGATCGCGCTCGAGCTCATCCGCGAGGACGAGCCCGACCTGCTGCTACTCGACTACAAGCTCCCCGACATGACCGGGATCGACGTGCTCCGGCAGGTGCGCGAGATGCACCTCGACACCTCGGCGATCCTCCTGACCGCCTTCTCGTCGATCGGAACCGCGGTCGAGGCGATGAAGCTCGGCGCGCACGACTACCTCGACAAGCCTGTGGATTACGACGAGCTGCTGGCGACGATCGCGAAGGCGCTCGAAACGACGCGCCTCCGCCGTGAGGTCCGCCGCCACCGGAACGAGCTCGTCCGCCTCTACGGGATCGCGAACATCGTGGGACGGTCGAAGGCGACCGAGCAAATCCTGATCAAGATCCGGAAGGTCGCGGACTCGGCGGCCTCGACAGTCCTGATCCAGGGTGAATCCGGCACCGGCAAAGACGTCGTGGCGAAGGCGATCCACTATGCCAGCAACCGCGCCGACAAGCCGTTCATGAATATCACGTGCACCGCGCTGACCGAGTCGCTCTTGGAGTCCGAGATGTTCGGCCACGAGCGCGGCGCGTTCACCGACGCGAAGACGCTCAAGAAGGGGCTCCTCGAGGTCGCCAACGGCGGCACGGTATTCCTGGACGAGATCGGCGACATGGGCGCCCAATTGCAGTCGAAGATGTTGCGCTTCCTCGAGGAGAAGTCGTTCAAGCGCGTCGGCGGCTCGGTGGACATCCGCGTGGACGTTCGTGTGATCGCGGCGACCAATCGTGACCTCGAGAAGCTGGCGCACAGCGGCGCCTTCCGCGAAGACCTGTTCTACCGCCTGAACGTCGTGCCCATCGACCTGCCCCCTCTGCGCGAGCGGAAGGAGGACATCCCCGATCTGGTGCACCACTTCCTCGAGCAGTTCAACCGAGAATTCAAGAAGAAGACGACTGGCGTCACCGAGGAGGCGATGGCCTGCCTCATGCGGCACGACTGGCCCGGCAACGTGCGCGAGCTGAGAAACGTCATCGAGCGCGTGATGATCCTCGAGGACCGCGCCGAGGTGGACCTCCCCGATCTCCCCGAGGACATCGTTCATCGCGCGGACCTAGCAGGCGACGAGGATGGCGCAGCGTATCCCGAGGCTGCCGAGACGGCCGCCGCCGCCGCTCTGATCCGCCTCCCCGAGGCGGGGGTCTCCCTCCGGGACGTGCAGTTCGAGCTGGTGCGGCAAGCGCTGGAGCGCACGGGCGGCAACCAAACGAAGGCCGCGCAGCTTCTGCGGATCAGCCGGGATGCGCTGCGCTACAAGATGAAATCGTTCGGCCTCGCCTAGAAAGGGGTCAGGTCTCCCACCTAGGTACTAATTCCCGGGGAACCGGGGCGGTCTCCCGATGGTGGCGTCCTCCAGGCGGTCTTACATTCTCGGTGCAAGCAAAAAACCGAACCCGAGGAGGATGCGATGACCACGAGAAACGCAGGCGAAGCGGCCAAAGTGGGCTTCTACCTCAACACGCGGACCTGGGAGATGGACCTTCACCGTAAAGACGGCGCCGCGCTTCCCGGCGGCGAGGGTGACCGGTACGTCCGTATCCCGGCCGTGGCGTTGCTCGTCCTCGGCCCGGTGATGGGCTTCTTCTTCGTCATCTTCCTGCCATTCATCGGCTTCGCGTTGGTCGCCCGCGAGCTCGGCCACAAGATCGCCGGGTGGTTCGGACGGAAGACTCTGGTCGAGGCGAAGGCGAAGGCGGCGGAGCGGTAGAGCGGCACCAACGGCCTCAGTCGTTCGATCGCTGGAGCCACTCAAGGAGAGCGTCTGGAGATTCCTCGCTACGGCATCCTGAGCCAAGTCCGAGTCCAAGAACGAGGTCCGCCCACCGGCGGTCGCCTCGTCGATCCGACGAATGCAATCGAGCATGTGACGAACATAGGCCAAGTCACGTTTCACAGCGGAACGGCCTCGTCGAGGACTTCGTCTCGAAGCTCGGGACGAAGCCCGCGCACGGTGACCACGTCAACGTGTCGCCCGAGGATGTTCTCCAGATCGGACACGAGACCCGCGGGGAACCAAGAAGAGGTCTTGTCACCGGTTTCGATCAGAAAATCGACGTCGCTGTCCGGCCTTGCGTCGCCTCGCGCGACCGAGCCGAAGACTCGAATCGTCGTGACGCCATGACTCGCGGCGATCCGGAGGATCTCATTGCGTTTGGAACTGAGTATTTCATCGACTCCCACGGGCCGACCTCCTCGAGACGATTCACGGGGTCATTGTCGCACGCGCAGCCGTGCGTCGCGGTCACCTCGGTTCGAGAAGATCGAACACGAAGCAATGTCGTCCGGCCGGGTGGTTCCAGCGTGCTCGACCATCCTCGTCCCTGGAGCGATCGAACGTCGCGCAAAGCTCGAACGTCGAGGGCCCAGTGACGCGGTAGTCGTAGACGACGCCCGTCGCCGGATCCAGAACGGCCGGCCGCGTGGCGACCGCGCCCTCGGTGACCTCGAGGAGACTCGCCGGGAGCGGTTTAACGAGGTCGTGCGGCCGACCCTCAGCTCGCGACTCGGTCGGGCCCAGACACAGGCGATCGATCGAGGATTCGATCGATTCAAGATCGCCGATGCGACGCTCGTCGAGTTTGCGTTGGCGCTCGGAGATCGGGGACCCCACGACGACCACACCCCACACGAACGTCACGGCGGCCAGCGCGGCGGCCGCGGCGCCGAACCTGCGATGCATGCCGCTCGCGGCAAGCACCCGCGCGGGCATGCGCACTGTCGCGAGGTAGTAGGCGAAGATCATCGTCGCCACGAGGCAGACGATTGCCACCTTGAGCAGGAAACGGATCGATAGTTCACCCTCCAGCAAGTAGAAAACCAGCGTCACGACGTCGGCCGCGAGGGCTACAGCGGCAGAAAACAGCGTCAGATAGGTCAGCCACCGCCGGATGCCGCTCCACGTCCTCTCGTGCTGCGTCGACATCTCGAGCAGCAGGAATCGCGACAACCACACGAATGCCGGGAACGACACGAGGAGCGTGGCCAGGGACCAACGAATCCCACGCAGCGCCCACACGCTTGCTTGCGCGGACTCTCCAAGTGCGGGGTCGGGCAGCAGGCGGTTGGCGTAGTCGAACAAGAGCGACACCCCGGCGATCGCGCTCGCGTAGAGCGCGGCGAACAGCAGGAGATGGAAGAAGGCATCGCGGGAGCCGCCGGCGTCTTGAGGCGCGGGCACCGGCATGTCGAGCGCGTGCTCGGCCAGCGCCTTGGCGACCTCCTTCTCCTTCCATCCCGAGGAGAGGAGGAGCATCCGGATCGTCCCGTGATCCATTCCCTTCGACCGAGCGTGCTTGAGGAATGCGGCCAGGTCGGGATTCATGTTTCCTCCTGGAGTGCAGCTGGATCAAGCTTAGTCTCAAACGCGGATCACGCCGCGGCGGAGCGCGAACTTGATCAGCTCCGTGCGGCTGTGGACGCCGAGCTTCTCCATCAGGTGCTCGCGGTGGGCCATCGCCGTCTTGACGCTGATGCCCAAGGTCTCCGCGACTTCCTTGTTGGAGCTTCCTTCGGCGACGAGCTTCAGAACCTGTTTCTCCCGGTCGGTGAGCGTCTCGTAGGGGTCTTCGACTTGACCGGCCGACGCCTCGCGCCCCTGCTCGTGCAGCACATCGCGGGCGATCTCGGGGTCCAGCACGAGACCGCCGCGCTGCACGGCGCGGATCGCCGCCACGAGTTCCGCGGCCGCGGCCTTCTTCAGGACGTAGCCGGAAACCCCGGCCTTGAGGAACCGGGACACGTACTCGCGGTCGTCGTATTGAGTCAAGACGAGGATCTTGACCTCGGGCTTCTCCTTGCGGATCACGAGCGTCGCCTCGAGGCCGCCCAAGCCCGGCATCGCGACGTCCATCAGCACGACGTCCGGGTCGAGGCGCCGCACCTCGCGGACGGCTTCGTCGCCGTCCTCGGCCTCTCCCACCACCTCGATGTCCTCGGTCGCCGTGAGGAGCGCCTTGACCCCCGCGCGCATCAAGGCGTGGTCGTCGGCGATCAAGACCCGGATCTTGGCCACGCTAGCTCTCCGCCGGGATCGGCACGCGCAGCGAAACCCGCGTGCCTCCGCCGGGAGACGATGTCACCTTGGCGGATCCGCCGATCAGCTCCATGCGCTCGTGCATTCCCAGGATGCCCAAGCCCCGCCCCCCGGCCTCCGGCCCGCCCACCTCGGAGACGTCGAAGCCGAGGCCGTCATCTTCGATGTCGATCGCGAGGACGCCGCGGGTCACCGAGACCTCGATGAGCACCTGCTCCGCGTGCGCGTGCCGGACCACGTTGTTGATCGCCTCCTGCACGGCGCGGAACACGGCGATCTCCTCCTCGAAAGGAAGACGGGCCAGGGGCTCCTCGAACTCGCAGCGCACCTTCGTCCCACGCGGCTCCAGATTACGCTCGGCCATCCAGCGGATCGCGGGCAGCAATCCCAGGTCGTCGAGGATCGACGGGCGCAGGTCGTAGATGATCCGGTGCAGCTCGTCGAGGCTCCGTGTCGCCATCGCTTGCGCATCTTCCATGCCGGCCGCGTCGAGCTTCATCTTGAGCGCCGTGATCGTCTGGCACGTTTCGTCGTGCAGCTCCCGCGCGATGCGCTTGCGTTCTTCCTCCTGCGCCGTGATCACCCTGCGCAGGAGGCGGCGGCGCGTCTCGTCCCGGGCCAACGCAAGTCGCATCGCCTCGAACGAGCGGCCCAAGCGCCCGATCTCGTCGTGGCCCAGAGGCGGCAGCGGCCGGGTCAGATCGCCGGCGGCGATGCGCGCGGCCGCCTCGTCGAGCTTCGCCAGCGGGCGCTTCACGCTGCGCGCCACGCCCCACGCGAACACCGCGGCGATCCCGGCGAGCGATGGCGCGAGGATCAGCCAGCGCCGTTCGAGCGTGCCGACCGCCGCGAACATCTCCTTTGCGGGCTGCGTGAGAACGAGCGTCCACGGGAGGACCGTGAGCCGCTCCGACACGACGACGTCCGACGCGGCGCTTGCCCGCGCCGGGCTTCCGGCGAGGACGCCGCCGCGATCGTCCAGCAGTTGAAGCCGCGCCGAAGCAGCTACCGGCATCGACGGCACCAGTGCCGCCCACGCGCGGTCTTGAAGGTCCAAGACGCCCACGGCGGCGACCGTCGTCTTCCCCGTGGCGCCGCGCAGAGGGACGACCGCGAAGCGGCGCCTCCCGGAAGCTCCTTCGACGGGCCCGCAAACGGTCGGCCTCCCGGTCCGGATCGCTTCGCGGATGGCGACGCAGCCCTCGATCTCGCTCCGAAACGCCGGGTCTTGCTCGGCACCGGAGGCTATGACCTTTCCGGCGCCGTCGACCACCATCGCCCCCGCGAGCAAACGCGAGCGCAGCTGAGCCATCCGCAGCGCGTCGTGTTGCGCGGCCCGGATCCATGCCGAATCGCTGGGGCCGACGGGCACCGCCGCTAGGGCCTCGAGCATCTCCCTGGCTCCGTGCTCGACCTGGCGCGAGGCGCTCTTGACGAGCGCCTCGCGCTCGACGAGGAGCGCGTTGCGCATCACGGCCAGGCTCGTAAGGCTCGACCAGCCGAGGAGCGCCATCGGACCCAAAGCGGCGACCAGGACGAGCACCGCCAGCCGCGTTTGGATCCCGCGGCGCACGGGCGCGTCGGAGCCGGCCTCACGCATCTTTCTTGGGGTCCTCGGGCGGCGCGTCCGCTTTGCCGGTCAGCCGCGTAAGCTCGAGCGGGTGCTCGACCTCCATGCGGTGGCGGCCGATCTTCCCGGTGAAGATGGAGCGATCGAACGGGAAGACGTCGGGGTTGAAGTGCGCGTTGTAGATGTGCCACGTGATCACGACGAGAAACGCCATGAGCCCTTCGTTGCTGTGCGCCACCTTGGCGACCGGGATGACCACGCCCGGGAGGAGCCGGGTCACCAGCAGCGGGAAGTACAGGACCAGCCCCGTCGCGATCATCAGGAGGCCGCCCATGAGGAGGCCCCAGTACTCGAACTTCTGGCGGTAGTCGAAGCGGTCGAACTTCGCCTGTTCCTCCGAGGCGCCGAGGTAGTAGCGGAGCGTCTTGATCGCGTCCGAAAAGTCTTTGCGACCGGGAATCATGCTTGGCCGGACCCGCCCCGAGGTGACGAGAACGATCGACGTTCCGATGTGAACCGCGGCGAGAAGCGTGAAGGCGATGCCGGCGAAACGGTGGAGCGCACGGGCGCGCTCGACGCCGCCCATGAGCGCGAGCGCGCCGCGAGCCCACGCCGCGTCCGAGAACTTCTGCGGGAAGCCGGTCAGCGCCAGGACGATGAACAGGCTCATGACCAAGACGTGCTCGGCGCGCTGTCGCGGGGAGAACCGGACGAACGTCTCCTTCATCGGTTCACCACGACCCGCCAGAGGTGAAGCAGCATCTGGAGAACGAGTCCGCCGATGATGAACGGGATGAAGATCATGTAGAAGAGCTTGACCGCGTACACCATCGGCGCCCTCTTCAAGCTCGGCTCGTAGTGCGAGAGCCAGGCGTCGGGGAAGCTCTCGGACGCCCCGGAGTGGCACTTCCTGCAGGTCTTCACGAGGTTGGCGCGTAACACCGGCGAGTTTTCTGCGTCGGTCGTCGTGATGTCGTGCACGCCGTGGCAGTCGATGCACAATGCCGTCACGCGCGCGCCGTCTTTCGCGGCGCTCCCTCGCGCCTTCGTCGTCCTGGCCGTCACGCCGTGAAAGTCCGAGAGGTACGTCTGGACGACGTTCGTGGAGAGGCCGTACTTCGACATCCTCGCGGTGTCGGTGTGGCAGCGAGCGCACAGCTCCGGCGTCTTGACGATCCAGGACGTGACCCGGGGGTCCGATATGTCGTGCGCTCGGTGGCAGTCGGTGCACACCGGAACGTCTGGGTTTCCCGCGGCGAGCGCCTTTCCGTGAACGCTTCTCATGTAGGTGTCGGCGACGTCCGGATGGCACGCGGCGCACGTATCGGAGATCTTCGTGCGCGGGGTCCCGGCCGGGGCGACGTCGTGCGCCCCGTGGCAGTCGATGCACCCCGGGGCCATCTCGTTCCCCTTCGCGAGCTGCCTTCCGTGGACGCCGTCCGCCGAAAGCGCGTACTTGTCGAAATGGCAGGGCTTGCAGGCGTCGCGAAACCCGGCGTGGAACTCCGACGGGTTCTTGACGGCCCTCTCGGGGTGCGGGATCTCGCCCATGCCCGCGTGGCAGTCGGTGCAGCGCAGACCTTTGCCGTGCACCGACGCCGCGATCGCGCTCGGGTCCACGGTGAGCGACATCTTGTCGCCGCTCGGAAGCTCGGTCGCTAAGTTCTTCTCGCTGTGGCACCCGAGGCAGAACTCGGTCTCTTGCTCGACCGGGTCCTGCGCGAGAGCCCCCCGGGCCAGCATCGCGAGTACGAGCGTGCACGGAGCGGCCCACGGCCTCAGCACATCAGAGTCCCCTGACCGATTTCATCCCGCACGCGAACGCCTCTTCGTTGAGCGGGATCAGGGCGCACTTGGATTGTAACGCCTGCCGGATCGCGGTTAAGAGCGTCTCTTCGGGAAAGAGCGAGGTCGCAGCGCACAGCGCGCCGAGCGCGACGACGTTCTTGACGACCACGCGGCCGAGGTCGGCGGCGATCCCGGTCAACGGGACGCCGATGACCCGTACCCCTCCGGGGAGCTGCGGAGGCTCCGCGACGACGGAGCTGTCGTAGATCACGGTCCCGCCCAGAGCGACTTCGGGTCCGAACTTGGCGAGGCTCGGGGCGTTGAACGCGACGAGAATGTGCGGATGCCGCGAGGCGGGCGAGAGGACCTCCTCACGCGCGATATGGACGTCGGCGTACGAAGTTCCGCCCCTCGACTCGGGGCCGTAGCTCGGAATGTGCGTCGCGTCGTACCCCTCGTTTATCGCGGCGCGCGCGATCAGCAGAGCTGCGGTCTGTGCTCCGTCACCACCGCTTCCCGCCAGCTTGAGCGCCACGTCGGCGGGATCGAGATGCGCCGGGAACCCCGCCGCGAACCGCGGAGCCCTTTCGTCCGTCGCCTCGATCGCATGGACGATCTCGTCCTCGTCGAAGCTCGGCCCGGCCAGAAGCTCGTGGGGCTCGCCCACGGCGTCTTTCTTGACGCCCAACGGAAAGACCGGGGTCATCGCGTCGCGGACCCAGTTTTCCGTCTCTATCGGTGTCAGACCGAGATGGGTCGGACACTCGGCGAGCACCTCGACGAACGCGAAACCCCGGTTTTCGACCTGCAGCTGCACCGCCTTCTTGATCGCCTTCTTCGCGCGGACGCGCTGCTTGTTGTCGTAGAGCGCGACCCGCTCGACGTACACCGGGCCGTCGAGCCCCGCGATCAGCTCGGCGACCTTGAGAGGCTGACCCAGGAACGGCGCTCGCCCGAGGGGGGTCGTCGCGGTTTTCTGCCCGATGAGCGAAGTCGGTGCGAGCTGGCCCCCGGTCATGCCGTAGATGGCGTTGTTGACGAAAACCACCGTGATCGGAATCCCCATCTGCGCGGCGCTGATGATCTCGGCAAGGCCGATCGAAGCCAGATCGCCGTCTCCTTGGTAGCTGATGACGATCGATCCGGGGTTCGCGGTCTTGTGGCCGATGGCTACGGCCGGCGCGCGCCCATGGGCGGCCTGCGTGTTGCCGACGTCGAAGTAGTAGTACAGGAAGACGCTGCAGCCGACCGGCGAGACCGCGACCGTCCGGTCCTGGATGCCGAGCTCGTCGATCGCCTCGGCGAGGTACTTGTGGGCGAGCCCGTGGCCGCACCCCGCGCAGTAGTGCGTCGAGTGACCCTTCAACCCTTCGCCGTGTGCGTGCCGCTCGAACCTCTCGTAAAAGACCGTGCTCATGACGCCGCTCCTTCGAGCGCCACGACCCGCTCGACGATCTCGTGTTGCCCGGGGAGGACGCCTCCCATCCGGCGTACGGAATCGATGACGACCCCCTGCCCGACCGCGCCGTGGCTCATCGCGAGGCGCAGCTCGTCTTCGAGCTGGCCTGCGCTCGCCTCGACGACGACGAGCCGCCTCGCATGACCCAAGATCGAGCGCAGCGCATCGACGGGGAAGGGCCACAACGTCACGGGGCGGAACAAACCCGCGCGGATGCCGCGAGCCCGCAAGTCACGCACGGCTCCCTTGGCCATCCGCGCCGGCGTGTTGCACGCGACGAGGACGACGTCGGCGTCGTCGCACAGGAAGCTGTCGGATCGCTGCTCGCGTTCCGCGATCGTGGCGTACTTGGCGTTGAGGCGCAGGTTGTGCGCTTCGAGGTCGGGTTCTGCGAGGTAGATCGAGCAGATGAGATTTCCGCGGTGCGCCGCGTCCCCCCAGACCGCCCACGACGGAAGGCCCGGCTTCACGAGGTGCCCCGGCAGCTCCACCTTACCGGTCATCTGTCCGAGGTAGCCGTCGCCCAGGATGACGACCGGGTTGCGATAGGCGAACGAGAGGTCGAACGCGAGCATCGTCAGGTCGAGCATCTCTTGCGGCGTCGAGGGCGCCAACACGATCGCGTGCGTGTTGCCGTGGCCGAGGCCGCGACAGGCGAGCTTGATGTCGGCCTGCTCGGGCCCGATGTTGCCCAACCCCGGCCCGCCGCGCATCACGTTGACGAAGACGCCCGGGAGCTCGGCCCCGATCATGTAGGAGATTCCCTCGAGCATCAGGCTGAACCCCGGCGACGAGGTGAACGTCATGCATCGCAGGCCCGCGCCGGAGCATCCGTACATCATGTTGACGGTGGCGGTCTCGCTGACCGCTTGCAGGAAGACGCCATGGAGCTTCGGGAGGATCTTCGCCATCAGCTCCGCGCCTTCGGTCGATGGAGTGATCGGGTAGCCGTAGAAGTGGCGGCATCCCGCGAGCAGCGCGCCGATCGCCGACGCGTAGGTGCCCTTGATGACGAGCGGCTCCGCGGGTCTCAGCGTGACGCGGGCGTCGGGAACGGCCTCCGCCGGCGCCGCCCGGCGGGCCGGAGGGCCGAACAACGCGGCCGGGTCCGTCAGCTCGTAATCGACTCCCGCCGGCGTCGCGGCGAGACCGTAGGGCTCCGGACACGCCGACAGGCAAAGCGCACAGCCGTTGCAGAGCGCGAGGTCGAGCAGCACGGGGGTGAGGCCGGTCGCGGGGTTGATCGTGGACCCCAGCGTGATGCAGTGCTTTGGGCAGGCCTCGATACATCGGCCGCAACCCTTGCAGAACTCGGGGAACAGGAACGGTTTCGGCCGTTCGCTGACTTGCGTCATGGAGCGTTCCCTCCTCGGAGAGAAGACGGGTGGGGCTTGTGGAATGCAATGTAACAGCCATGACGATCAGCTGACGGGTGACACGACCTATCAAAGCGCCCCGCATCGGTCCGTTGGTCGGCACGCGCCTTGATGTATGACGTCGGCGGAGGCAACCGATGCCGGACACACGGGTTCGTTCAGGTCGATTCGTCAACGCCCTCGACCTCGCACGCTGCTGCGCGGAGGCTCAAGCCGACGGCGTGCCGTGCCCTACGCTGGGTCGTTCTTGCGAGGCTTGCGAGCGTGCAGTCCGGGACACCGGCTGCGACGCCCCCCCTCCCCCGATTCGTCCCGTCGGATGCGACTAGGCGGAAGGGAAGCGCGGTGCTCTCCCGCACAGCAGAGTACGCCATCCGGGCGCTCTCCTACTTGGGGACGCGCAACGGACGCCCTTTCGTGCCAGCTCGCGAAATCGCGAACGAGCTCGAAGTTCCGCGGCCGCTGCTCGGGAAAGTCCTGCAGATTCTGACGACGGCGGGGCTTCTTCAGAGCCAGCGGGGCGACGGAGGCAGCTTCCGGCTGGTCCGTGCTCCGAAGTCGATCACACTCATTGAGATCGTCGAGCCCTTCGACCACCTGGGCCATCGCATGCGGTGCGTGCTCGGACAGAAACTGTGCAGCAAAGACCGGCTCTGTCCGATTCATGGCGCGTGGAAGCAGTCGCAGAACACCTTCATCGAGGCGCTCCGGCTGACGACGCTCGCGGACGTCGAGCGAAGCGCTCACCCGGACGCCTCGATCGCCAAACCGCGCCTCGTGCGGCGCGGCTCCTCGCCGAGGAAGGGGCCGACATCGCCCTGCTCGTCCCCGTCTGACCCACCTGTGACCAGACCGTGAGTCTGGTCGCCGCGGAGCTCGAACGACGCGTCCTGGAACGCGCGCTCGGGCTTCTCGACACAGCGTCGCGCACGCCTCCGCTGCGGAGTGCGTTCGAGCCCGTGAGGTGTGGGGTTTCGCGCAGGGTTGAGGGATATCACCCATGATGCCGGGGTGGGGAACGCCGACGCAGCCGACTCGTGGCGCCGATGGGCGTGGCACAACGGTTGCCCCCCGGAGGATGATGACGCCCATGAGACCCACGCTTGCGATCGCGTTGGCCATCTCGATCGCCGCGGCGACTCTCGCCTCGGCTGGAGTCGACGTCGCGTTCCTCTACCGGCTGTCGAACTTCTCGGGCGTGCTCCCGTACAGCGACGTCCAGATCCATGCAGATCGCTACCACGACGAGGTTTACGTTGGCGAAGGGGACGTCATCCGCGTGTTCAACGCCGCTGGGATGGAGATTTTCGAATTCACCCACGACGCCTCGAAATTTGGCTCGATCCTCGACATCGCAACGAACGAAAACGGCGAGATCTTCGTGCTTTCTTACTGCTCAGGGTCGCCGCCTCGCGAGAGCGGGCCACTGATCACGCTGTACAACTACCGGGGTGAGCCGAAGCGCTCCTTCGGCTTCGACGGTCTGCCTGAGGCCATGTCGAGTTTCGCCCCGAACCGCATGCTCTACCGCAACAAAAAGCTAGTCTTTGCGAGCACTTCCACGCTGATGGTGCTGGTGACCGACGCCGCCGGCACGTACGAGAGCC
The DNA here is from genome assembly GCA_043740355.1 of Acidobacteriota bacterium. Lineage (GTDB taxonomy): Bacteria > Acidobacteriota > Polarisedimenticolia > Polarisedimenticolales > DASRJG01 > DASRJG01. The sequence continues at coordinate 16,172 of JAYUCM010000130.1, forward strand.
AGATCGACCTCGTCGGCGGCCTCGAGATCGCGGAACGTGCGCGGGACGGCGCCGAGCTAGGCGGGTTCGACATGGACGCCTCTGGCGCGATCCTCTACACCATTCCGACGGCATTCAAGGCTTTTCGCCGCAAGCCGGATGGCACCGCCGAGGCGTGGGGCAAGTCCGGGTCCTCGCCGGGAAACTTCGGCATTGCCGGCTCGATCACCGAGGACGAAGCGGGAGACATCGTCGTCGCCGACCGGGCGCGCGGCGTGGTCCTCGTCTTCACGCCTAACCTCCTGTTCCTCAGGGAGTTCGGGTCGCGCGGACCACGGGATGAGCAGCTCGTCGGACCGGGCCGCCTCGCGATGGGTAGCGGCGACAAGCTCTACGTGACCCAGCTCGCTCTGCGCGGTATCGCCGTCTTCTCGTTGACCGCCCACTGATTCCGGACCACTTCTCTCCCGAGAAGAGTGGCTGCGCGGCACGGGTCCTGCGAACACTGCGGGCGTCCACTTGTTGGAGGAGGTCTCATGAAAATCATGCGCTTGGTTCTGATGTTCGGGATCGCGGCCCTGGCGGTGTTCGGGTTCTCCCCGGTTTTCGCCTTCCATTCGGGCGGCGTGGCCGAGTGCGCCGGCTGCCATAGCATGCACGCGCCGGAATCCACGACCGCACTCCTCGCAAGGGGCGACCCGAGCTCGACGTGCCTCAACTGCCACGAGCACGCGGGCGACACCGGTCCGTCGTCCTACCATATCTCGACGGCTGCGGTCGACATGCCCGACGGCATCCCGCCGAAGCAGCGGACCCCGGGCGGCGACTTCGGCTGGGTGAAGAAGACGTACGCCTACGTCCTTCGCGGCACGCCGACGACCGACTTCGGCTATACCCACGGTCACAACATCGTGGCGACCGACTTCGGCTACACGGCCGACCCGATCAACACGACGGCCCCGGGCGGCACGATGGTCGCGGCGGATCTCAGCTGCGTCAGTTGCCACAACCCGCACAGCAAGACCCGGCGATTGAACGATGGGACCCTGATCACCCCGAACCGGAATCAGGGCCAGACCTATGAGCCGATCATGGGCTCGGGCTCGTACGACACCAGCCCGATCCCGCCGCTCGGCCTTGCCGTCGGCGTGTACCGTATCCTCGGCGGCAGCGACTATGTGCCGTTCGACAACCAGGCGTTCCCCGGCGTCCCGGCGGCGGTGACCCCCTCGACGTACAACCGCACAGAAGCCGCGACGCAGACCAGGACCGCCTACGGCCATAGTGGCACGGTCGCCAGCTACACCTCATGGGGCAACTGGTGTGCGACCTGCCACACGAACATGCACAGCAACAACGGCTACGTGCACCCCGTGGACGCCGCCCTCGGCACCGAGCACTCCGACAACTACAACGCCTATCTGAAGACGGGCGACCTTCGCGGCACGACCACGACGTCGTTCCTCTCGCTGGTTCCCTTCGCCGAGAACACGTCGACGTTCGCCACCCTCGCCAGCCACGCGAAGAACAACGACTCGCAGCTCGGCGGGCCGACCGGCGCCGACCGTGTGATGTGCCTCTCCTGCCACCGCGCCCACGCCTCCGCGTGGGAGTACAGTCTCCGCTGGAACCCCGAGAACGAGTTCCTCACCATGTCCGACTCGACCGGCTTGGCCGCCTACCCCGGCAAAGACGCGGTGGGCACGACGGTGGACGGCAAGGCGCTGAACACGCAGACGCAGGTCTCCCGCGGGTACACGGTCGCCGAGATGAGCGCCGCCTATTACGACCGCGCCGCGACCAAGTTCGCGCCCTATCAGCGTCAGCTCTGCAACAAGTGCCACATCCAGGACTAGGCCCAGACGCCTCGTTCTTCCTCCGAAACGCACGTGGGGGCCGGGTCACACCGGCCCCCTTTTTTTGATGAGACGTTCGGTCTAGCCTGCACGTTCCGACGAGGCCCACATGACGAGACTCTGCATCGCGCTTGGCGCCGCGGCCCTTCTGGCCGCGAACCGCACGAAACCCGTGGCGGTGGCACCGCCCGTCGACCCTCGTTCGAGCATCGTCGCGATCTACGTCAAGCCGTTGGCGCCCGAGGCGCGCCAACTCAGTCTGAGAATCCTGAGCATCGCGGTGGTGCAGGAGGACGGCTCCATGGTCCCCCTCGAACTGGAGCTCCGCGACCTCGCGGGTGACGCGCCGTCCGGCCAGCGCCTGCTCGCGTGGGGAGCGGTGCCGCCGGGGACTTACACCGGATTCGCGATCAAGGCGGCATCGGCGTCGATCAAAGACGAAGAGGGCCCGCACATCCTGACGCTTCCTGGGGAGACGACGCCTTCGGCGTTTCCCTTCACCACCGGAGCACGAAGCGCGATCCTCGCGGTGGCCGAGCTCGATTACCGGAGCTCCCGAGGCGCCGACAACGCGTTCACCCCTGTCTTCGCGTTCGCGACGCCGTCCAAGCTCGCCACCGGGCTCGTGGGCGCTGCGGCGAGTCGGGCGATGGGAGCACTCGTCCTGTTCGACAAGGTCTCAGGCCAAGCCGTGTCGTTGATCGCGGTCGGCCGCGGCCCTGGGGGCATGGCGCTCGACCCCGAACGGCATCGCCTCTATGTCCCGCTGGCGGGCGACGACACGATCGCGACGGTGGACTTGCTCGACGCGTCGGTCCTCGCCACGTCGCAGCTTCGCGCCGGCGACGAGCCGGTCTCGTTGGCCCTGTCCCCGGACGGGAAGACGCTCCTGGCGGCCAACGCCGGCTCATCCACCGTCAGCGTGCTCGACGCTTCCGCCGCCGCCCTCGTCGAACGGACGCGGGTCGAGGTCGGAAGCGGTCCGCGTTACCTCGCGATCGATCCCTCGGGGAACAAGGCCTGGGTCTTCAGCGCGCTGGACGATTCGATCAGCGTCTTGGCGGTGCCCGGGGGCGGCCTCGTCGGGACGATCCGGTCGGGCGGCGGGCCGATCCGAGGCGACTTCGGCCGCGCGCCGTCGCGGCTGTACGTGATCCACCAGAGCTCCGCCTACCTCGACGTCGTAGACGCGGCGACGCTGGCCCCGTTGCGGAGGGTTTTCATCGGTCCCGGAGCGAGCGCCATCAAGGTGGACCCGAAAACAGGCCGGATCTACATCGGATTCAAGGGCTCCGACCGTCTGGACGTGTTCGACCCGAACGGACTACTCCCCATCGACCACGTCGATACCGGCGGAAGCGCCGGACACTTCACGATCGACCGCGAGGGGAACAACCTTTGCATTTCCATCCCCTCCAAGGGCGAGGTGCGCCTCGTCCGGCTGGTCGGCAAGGCGCTTGCGGCACGCCTGGACGTGCCGGATCCGGCGGAAGCCGCGCTGCCGGGCGAAAGGTAACGGTTGGGCTCGGCGCGCGCTCGTCACAACGCCTCAGGGTTCCGAGCCGGTACGATCTACCCTTTGTCGTTGTTCACTGTGCTCGCGGCGATCGCGTGGCACGGGACAGTTCGGGCCGATGGAGTGGGTGGCTACGTGGAGTTCGTGGGGGCCAGGAGCGACACGCACGTGGAGGACGCCATCACGGGACTCTCGCTCGACCAGACCGTCCAGGTCGTCCAGCAGCGCTACCGGTTGGATTTCAGCCGCCGTCTCTTCACCAACCTCGAGTTTCGTACCGGCGGGTCCTACGAGGCGGAGAGCACGTCGACCACGTTGCCGGGAGACACCTTCGACGGCTCACGCAAGCGATTCACGCCGTATGCGCGCGTGACACTGCGCACGCCGACGTTCGGCGCCGAGTTTGCGTACGAGCGACGCCTGGACCGGTTCGAGGCGGACGCGTCCACGTCGAAGCTCGTCCAGGAAACGTGGCGCGCGAATCTCACGTGGTTTCCCGTCGATCTCCCGCTGACCCGTCTCGAGCTGTCGCGGAGGAACACTTACGACCTCGGGCGTGCCGGACTCGACACGGTTCAGGATCGCCTCCAGCTCTCGTCCAGGTACCTCGCCATCGAGAAGATCGACCTGTACTACCGCGGATCGCTCGAGAAGGACCACGATCGCATCGCCGACGGAAGGTTGACGTCGAACTTCCAGAACTTCCGGATCGGCTACTCGAACTCTTGGCGCGACCGGCGCCTGACGTTCAGCACCGACTACACCGTCAACTACCGCAACACCCGGACGACCCGCTCGGGGACAGGCGAGCTCATCGAGCCGGTCGTCCCCACCGCCGGGCTGGCTTCGATCGACGACACCCCTTCTCACGACCCCCTCGCTCCGAATCCCGCTTTGATCGACGGCAACAGGACCCTCCCCGCGGCGATCAACCTTGGCCTGCCCGGCCCCGGCGGCGAGTTGCGGCCCCGCGACTTCGGCGTGGACCTGGGTTTCGCAACGGAGATCAATACGATCCTGGTCTGGATCGACCGGGAGCTCACACCGGCCATCGCCGCCGCGTTCTCGTGGCAGGTCTACACGAGCGACGACAACCTCGACTGGGCGCTGCGTCAGGCCCTTCCCTCCGCCACGTTCGGGCCCTTCGACAATCGGTTCGAGGTCCGTTTCGCAACGACAGTGTCCCGCTACGTCAAGCTCGTCGTGTCGCCGCTCAACGCGGGCGTGCCGGATGCGACATCCTGGCCCGACATCCAGGTGACCGAGCTCGAGCCCGAGCTACGGCGGCCTTCTGCCGAGTTGTCCTTCGAGTCGTCGAGTACGGCGCAGCTCTTCAACGCCGACGTCCGCGCGCTCCTCGTGCAGCGCGCGAACTTTTACTACGAGATGGGGTACTTCCTCGCGACGCGGACCGGAGGTCCGACGACCTACACGCTGTCCAACGGCCTTTCGGTCAGCCACGCGATCGGCCCGATCCTGACGGGATCCGCGCGGCTGACCCGTGAGGACCGCCAGGAGCGGCTGGGCCGACAGGCCGCCTACCTGTTGAGCGGATCGCTTGCGGCGACCCCTCTGCCGACCCTCCAGTTGAGCACGGTCGCGTCGTACGTTCAGGAGCAGGGGGACTTCGGCCGGGATACCGCCTCCGTCACCCTCAGCGGCGTCGCCCAGCTCTACCGCGGCGTCAGCGCGAGCTTGGCGCTCGGGAAGGCCCGGATCGTCCCGAAGACCGGGGGGAGCACCGGCTCGCTCGACGTCAACTTCGGCGTCACCCTCACCCCTCATCCGAAGTTCACCGTGACGGCCATCTTCCAGAATCGCTCGACGGTCTCGGAGTTCGCCGACGCGAGCCGTCCGACGCTTCGCGATGACCTGACGACCGCCGAGATCGGCGCCTCGTACCGACCCTCGCGGTCGTTGTACCTTTTCGGGTCGGAAAGGTGGGAGCGGAGCAACCTGACGGGCTCACGCACGCTGCGCAACTACTCGGCGAGCTTCACGCCGTTTCCGGACGGGGCGTTCCACTTCAGCGTGTTCTACGACACGACCTACCGGACCGAGCTCGACGAGACGCAAGAGACGCTCGTCCCGACGATCCGGTGGGACATCACGCCGAGGATCTATCTCAACCTCTCGTACCAGTATCTTCGGTCGACCTCGCTACTCGGCACGAACAGGACGGAAGTCGCGTCGGCGACGTTACGGGCGGCGTTCTAAGGAAGGACGGGAACCCATGCGAAGGATCGATGTTGCAAGGGCCACCATCGGCGGAACGCTCCTCATTCTTGCCGCGGCCGGATGCGCGGCGAAGCGGGGGGCGCAGGTGACGTTCCACGAGCCGAACATGGACTTTAGCCTCGTCCACACCGTGGCCGTGATGCCTTTCGCCAACATGAGCACGGCGCAAGCGGCGGACAAGCGCGTGCGGGACGTGTTCATGACGATGCTCCAGGCTACGGGTCAAATCTACGTCTTGCCGATGGGCGAAGTGCAGCGCGGGCTCAACCGCGTGGAGCTCCAGAACCCGACGGCGCCGTCGGCCCAGGACGTCGTCGCGCTGGCGAAGGTCTTGAGCTGCGACGCCGTGATCACAGGGAGCGTGCTGGAGTATGGGGAGGCCCGATCGGGCTCGGCCGCGGCCAACTACGTCTCCTTGAGCGTGCAGATGCTCGAGGCCACGGGTGGGAAGCTCGTGTGGAGCGCGCAGTCCACGCGGGGCGGAGTCAGCGGGGCCGACCGGATGTTCGGCGGCGGCGGCCAACCCATGAACGTGGTCACGGCCGATGCGGTGAACGATTTGATCGACAAGCTCTTCGCGGCCAAGTAGGAGCCTCGTGCGCGCGATCCCCTTCCGGAAGACTCCGAGCGCGATCCTCGCGGTCGCCCTCCTGGGCGTGTGCACGATGGGACAGGCGCAGCCGCCGCCCGCCCCGGACCGTCGCACGCTAATCGCCATCCTCCCGGTCGACAACATGACGGGACGTTTGCTGCTCGGGACTCCCGTCGAGGCGGCGTGGCGCGCCGCGCTCACGGCGCGCAGCGTCCCCTTGCTCGACGAACCGCGGCTGCGCGCGCTGATGGATGCTCATCGCGTCCGCTCTACGGGCGGACTCTCCCCGGAGCTCGCCGCCGCGTTTCGCGACGAGGTGGACGTCTCGGGCGTGCTCGTGACGTCCGTCGGGCGTTGGGACGAATCCGAATCCCCGGCACTCGCGCTCACGTCGCGGCTGGTGTCCACCGAGGCGCGACCTCGCATCCTGTGGATGGGCGGCGGCGGCACGAGCGGCGAGGACCACCCGGGTTTCCTCGACCTCGGCGTCGTGACCGACCCCGGGGTCATTCTCGATCGCACGGTCGGCAAGCTTGCCGATGCGCTCGCCGCGTCCTTGTCGGGAGCCGCTTACAACAGGCCGGGCCCCCGGAGGCGGTTCAGGCCTCGACAGGAGTTCCGGCACCCCGAAGGGCTGTCCCCCAACGCCCCCGTGCGGATCGCGGTGCTTCCGTTCACCAACCGGAGCCCCCGCCGCCACGCCGGGGACCTCGTGGCGCTCCACTTCGTGCACCAGCTGGCCGGCCGGGACGGTGTCGAGGTCGTGGAGCCCGGCGTGGTCCGCGACATCCTGCTGCGCACGCGCCTGATTCCCGAGGGGGGGATCGCGTTCAACCAAGGCCAGCTCTTGAAGGAGTTGCTCGGCGCCGACCTCGTGCTGACCGGCGACGTCCTCGACTACATTGACGCGGTGGGCGAGAACCAGGTCCCGGTCGTGGATTTCATGACCCAACTTCTGGACTCCGGCCGGCGGAGCGTCGTCTGGTCGTCCTTCCATCACAACACCGGAGCCGACCGGGTGTGGTTCTTCAACCAGGGGCGGATCCGCACGGCGGGTGCGCTCGGCTCGGCCATGGCGCAGGCTACAGTCGAACGGATGCTCCGTGACCAATTCTCGCCCGGAGGATCCCGTGCACCGTGATCGTCGATGCTCGTATCATCCGGGACTCGATCTGGAAAGGAACCGCGTGAGAATCCTGCTTCCCGCTCTCGTGTCCGCCGCGTTTGCCGCAACCACGATCGCGGCGGACGCCCCTGCGCCCGTCGCGCCGGCTCTGCCCACGATCCGGGGCGTGGCGGCCCTCGCCACGGTGAACGGAGAGCCCGTCTCGTGGGACGGGTTCATTGCCGCGCTCACTTCGGTCCATGCCGAAGCCCAGCAGGGGACCAGACGGAAAAAACAGGACCCACAGGCCCTGCTCGACCGTCTGATCACCGGCAAGCTGGTCGCTCAGGAAGCCCGCAATATCGGCCTCGACCAAACCCCCGAGTTCAAGGCGGCGATCAAGACCTTCCGACAGGAGGCGCTCGCGGCCTCGCTCCTCGAGCGGCCGGCGAAGACCGTGACGAAGAGCGATCCGGCGGACGTCGAGCGGATCTACCGCTCCACCACCGGCCTCGCGAAGTTCGACTCCCTGCTGTTCGAGAAGAGGTCCGACGCCGACGCGCTCGTGGCGAAGGTGAGGGCCGGCGGCGACTTCGCCGCGGGCGCGAAGGCGGCGGTGGCGGCGGGACAATCGAAGTCCTTCGATCAGGGCGGCGGGGCGAAGCTCAGCGAGCTGCAGCCGGAGGTCGTGAACGCCCTCACGGCGCTGAAGCCGGGCCAGGTCAGCGGAGCGATCGCCGTCAATCGGGGTTGGATCGTCGTCAAGCTCGCCGAGATCTCGGTCCCGAACGAACCGGCGGCCCGGGCCAAGGCCCAGAAGGACGCGCTCGACTGGAAGCGCCTGCAGGCGGTCAAGACGTACTCCAACGACCTGCGCAAGCGCTATGTCAAGATCGACGCGAAGCTCCTCGACGCGCTCGACTTCGAGGCCGAGAAGCCAGGTCTTGCGGCTTTAGAGGAGGACAAGCGCATCGTGGCGACCGTCCAGGGCGCGAGTTCCGTGACCGTCTCTGACCTCGCGTCCGAAGTCGGGCGAGCCTTCTTCCACGGCACCGAGAAGGCCGCCAAGGAGAAGAAGATCAACCCCAAGAAGTACTCGGCGCTCGACGAGCTCCTCGTCAACCGGCTGACCGTCGCCGAGGGGACCCGCCTGGGCCTCGATAAAACGTCGGCGTTCAAGGACAAGCAGCGCGAATACGAGGAAGGGCTGCTCTTCACGGCGTTCCTCAAGAAGGTCCTCCTGCCCGACGTCAAGATCAGCGAGCCGGAGATCAGGGCGTGGTACGACGGACACAAGGACGACTACTCGTCGCCGGCGATGCTCCGGCTCGATTCGATCGCCTTCGTCGAGCGCGCCGACGCCGAGGACGCACGCAAGAAGGCGGTGAGCGGCGCCGACTTCGGCTGGCTGAAGAAGAACGCCTCGGGCCGGTCTCCCGACGACGCCGGCGCGATGCGGCTGAACGGCGGTGTCTACGTCGTCGACCAGGTGGACGCCGGCATGGCCAAGATCCTCGCCAATCCGAAGGAGGGCGACGCCCGCCTCTTCGCCGCGCCCGGCGGACCGGTCTACGTCGTCCTCATCCGCGAGGTCATCCCGACGAAGGCCCAAGCCTACGTCGACGTGCGCAGCGACGTCGGCCAGGCCGTGGTCAACGAGAGGACGAAGAAGCTACTCGACGAATGGTCGGCCAAGTTGCGCAAGGCCTACGAGGTCAAGACGTTCGTGACGCCCGCCCAGCTCGATGCGCTCGTGAAGAGAGAGTTCGCCCGTAAGGCCTGAGGCGCCCATGACCCGGTTCTCGCGCTCGCTCGCCGTTGTTCTCGCGCTGACCTTCCTGGGGGCAGCCGGCGCCCGCTCGCAGACGCGCAAGTTCCAGGCGAAATCCTGCAACGAGTGCCACACCGTGTTTGCGCAGAAAGTCGCGGCGCTGCCGAACCAGCACCCCGGTGTGAAGAACGGTCAGTGCGAGACCTGCCACATGCGTCACGGGGTCGTCCCGAAGCTGATTCTCAAGGAAGACGGCAATGCGCTGTGCCTGTCTTGCCACGCCCCCGCCAAGATCGGCCTCGACGCGCCGAACGTCCACTCCGCCTTGAAGAATGGGCAGTGCATCCAATGTCACGACCCGCACGCCGCGAAGGCAAGCCACCTGCTCTCCGGCGAGGGCGCCGAAGCCTGCTATTCGTGCCACGACCGGTCGGCTTACCAGAAGAAGGTCGTCCACGCGGTTCTCAAGAACGATGGCTGCCGTGCCTGCCACCTCGCGCACAGCTCGTCGGAGCCGAACCTCCTGACGAAGTCGGTGGGGGCGTTGTGCCTCAGCTGTCATGACCCGTCGAAGGGCGACTTCAAGAAGTCCCACGCGGGATATCCGGTCGAGAAGGCGGATTGCTCCACGTGCCACGACCCGCACTCGTCGGATCAGCCGGCATTGATGAAAGAGAGCGCGCACGCGCCGGTGACGAGCGCCGCCTGCGATGCGTGCCACGCGGAGGCTACCGCGGAAAAGCCGTTTGCGCTGAAGGCCGAAGGCCAAGCGCTTTGCTCGTCGTGTCACGACGTCGCTGCGCTGAAAGCTGGAGGCACCGTCGTCCACGCGCCGTTCGACGCCGGGGACTGCACGTCGTGCCACGAGCCTCACGCCAGTCATCAGCCGAAGTTGCTCGCACGGAAGGACAATGATCTCTGCACGAGCTGCCACACGGACCAGGCGGCCCAGGTCGCGTTCCCGCACGCCGCGGTCGAGGCGGGATGCACCTCGTGCCATGCCCCCCACGCCGCGAAGAACGCGAAGCTCCTCACCGAGCCGGAAGCCGGTCTGTGCGGCTCGTGTCACGATGCGGAGAAGACCGCGAGGCCGAAGGTCGCGCATCCGCCGTTCGAAGCCGGGGACTGCGTAGCGTGTCACAACCCCCACGGCTCCGACGCGCGCGGTATGCTGAAGGACCGCCAGGACAAGGTGTGTTACTCGTGCCACACCGATCAGGAAGCGGACTTCAAGAAGTCAACCGTCCACGCTCCGGTTCTCACCGGCACCTGCGACTCCTGCCACAATCCGCACGGCAGCGACCAAGCCAAGATCCTGAAGGCCGAGGGATCGGCGCTGTGTGCGCGTTGCCACGGCGAGCTCGTCAAGGAAGAGCCGGCGGGCTCGAACCATCCGCCCTTCTCGGCCGGGGAGTGCTTGAGCTGCCACGTGCCGCACGCCTCGACAGGGGAGAAGCTCGTCGAGCAGAAACAGGATGCACTGTGCTTCGGCTGCCACTCAGACGTCGAAGACGCTCTCAAGGGGGCCAAGAACAAGCACAAGCCGGTCGCGGCCGGCGACTGCACGAAATGCCATAGCCCGCACAAATCGAAGCTTGCCAAGCTCCTGCTCGCGCCGACGCCCGACCTGTGCGTGACGTGCCATACGACGCTCAAGGAAAAGCTCGCGACCGAACAGGTCCATCCCCCCGCTGCGCGCGATTGCCTGCGCTGTCACGTCCCCCATCAGTCGCCGGAGGCGTTTCTCCTGTCGAGTCCGCAATCGAAGCTGTGCGCGGAGTGCCATGACACGACGACGCCTGCGTTCTCCGCGGCTCACCTGGCGATCGACCCGGCGGTCATGGATTGCGTCAGCTGCCACAGCCCGCATACGTCGAAGGATCCGAAGCTCTTCAAGGAGCAGGTGCACGCTCCATTCGCCGGACGGTCCTGCGAGGAATGTCATGTCGTTCCGAACAAGTAGCCGCGTTGCGCTGGCCGCCGCCGTAGCGTTGGCCGCCGCCGCGGCGCTGGCCGCGCCGGCTCAGCAAAGCGTCGCGGCGAAGTTCAAGTTGAAGCCCGGCGCATCCGGCAAGCTGTGCGTGGGGTGCCATGCGGACTTCGAGGACAAGCTGAAGCTCCCCTCGGTTCACACGCCGGTCAAGGCGGGCGACTGCATCGACTGCCACAGCCCGCACGCCGCCGATCACGAGAAGATGCTGTCGAAGCTGCCCACAGAGATGTGCTCGTCGTGCCACCAAGGCATCGTCCCGAAGGACGCAAAAAGCGTGCACAAGGCGCTCGAGGGGGGCCAATGCGTCGCGTGCCACGACCCACACGCCTCGAACAACAGGAACAACCTGCAGAAGCCCGTCGCCGAGCTTTGCGTCTCGTGCCACAAAGAGATCGGCGACCAGCTCGCCAAGAACAAGTTCGGCCATCCGCCCGTCCGGTCTGGTTGTCCGACCTGTCACGACCCGCACGCCTCGACCGTGTCCGATCGGCTGCTGGTCAAGGCCCAGCCCGCGATATGTACGTCATGCCACAAACCGGATCAGCCGGCGTTTTCCAAGGCGCACATGGGCTATCCGGTGGCCAAGGGGCGCTGCACCTCGTGCCACGACCCGCACGGCTCGGACGTCAGGGCGCTGCTCTGGAACGACGTTCACAAACCGATGGGCGCCAAGATGTGCGCGCAATGCCACAACGATGCCGGCTCGACGTCCGCGCTCCAGACGAAGAGGCAGGGACTCGACCTGTGCCGCTCCTGTCACAGCGATGCCGTGAACGACGTCTTCGCCGCAAAGAACGTCCACTGGCCGGTTCTCGATCGCGTGGCCTGCCTGAATTGCCACAACCCGCACGCGACGAAGCAGCCGAAGCTGATCAAGGCGTCGATGAAGACGGTCTGCGGTGCCTGCCACCTCGATACGATTCGCCGGCAGGACCGGTCCGCGACGAAGCACCCGCCGATCGACGACGGGGACTGCGTGTCCTGCCACAAGCCTCACGCCTCGGACAACGGTTTCCTGTTGAACGGCGCCACCCAGTTCGACGTCTGCGGCGCCTGCCACGACTGGCAGAAGCATTCGGGCCATCCGATCGGGGCCAAGGTGGTCGATCCCCGCAACAAGAACCTGACCCTCGATTGCGAGAGCTGCCACCGTGCGCACGGCACCGAGTTCAAGCACTTCACGCACAAGGACTCGAAGGCCGAACTGTGCGTGCAGTGCCATCAAACCTTCACGAGGTGAGGCGATGACGCGACGATCGAGGCGGCGGCTCGCCACCGTGTCCCTCCTCCTGGCCGCGTTCGCTTGGGGCGGGAGAGCAACCTGGGCACAGGCGGTCAAGCTCCGCACCGGGCCTTCGATCTTGATCGACAGCAAGGGCGGCGGCCTTCTCGCCCCGCGAGGCGTCGCTTGCGCCGCCAACCTCCTGGCCGTCGCCGATACCGGAAACGGGCGGATCGTCCTCTTCGACCTCGGCGATCGAGTGTACTCGCCGAAGTCCGAGTTCACGATCGCCGAGCTCGGCATGCCCGTGGCGGTCCAATTCGACCCCAAGGGCGGAATACTGGCCCTCGACGGGAAATCCAGGCGGATCGGGCGCGTCGATGGGGGCGGATCGTTTCAAGGATTCGTGACGATCGAATCCCCCGGAGGGCCGCCCCCGGTCATCCGAGCGTTTGCCGTCGGCAAGGACGGATCGCTCTACGTGCTCGACGTCGCGGGCGGGCGGGTGCTGGTCAACTCAGGGGAGGGCAAGCTCGTCCGGCAGATCGCGCTGCCTCCGGAATGCCGGGCGCCGTCCGGAGTGGCGGTCGACGCCTCCGCCAAGATCTTCGTCGCGGACGCCGCGGGACCGCGCCTCTACGCTGCGATCAAGGACCAGGCAACGATGGTGCCGATCACCGGCAGCCTCGCCGAGGACATGGACTTCGCCGGCGCGATCGCTGTCGACGGTCAGGGGCGCGTATTCGTCGCGGACGCGCACGGCGGGGGGATCGTCATCTTCGGGAGCGACGGCTCGTTCCGCGGGCGGCAATCCGGATTCGGCTGGCTCGACGGGCAGCTGCGTTGGCCGTCGTCGCTGTGCATCGGCGAGGGAGGCACTCTCGCCGTCGCGGATCGCGAGAACAACAGGATCGCAACATTCCGCCTCGCGCCGTAGGCCTGAGGGGGACGATCCGGATGTCGACTCAGAAGGTGTAGTCCAGCATCGCGCTGAGGATGTGATTCGTGTAATTGCGGTAGTCGAGACCCAGGAAGATCGACTGGGCGGACCCGGGATCGTTGTCCGGGTCGCCCATGTAGGGCTGATTGAAGTCGCTCGCGAAGTTGTTTTCTTTCCAGGACTCGTACCAGTACCGTACCGCGTAACCGAGGTTTGGGCGTATCCGGTGGTTGAACGAGAACTTGGCGATCGCGAGCCTGGTGATGAGCCTGGGGAATCCGGTCAGCGTGGTGTCACCCGAAGCGTTGCCGCCGGGCACGAAGTGCGTCTCGATGTCGCCGGTACCTTTCGACCACGATGCGTCTAGACCGAGCCACAAACGCCGGCCGCCGGACAATCCCACGTCGACGCCCGCGCTGGCGGTGTCGTAGCCGTCGTCGACGTCGCTCCCCCAGTTGTCGAGGGGATCGTCCGAGCCAATACCGGCGACCGGCGCGCGATAGCGCGTCTCGAGCCCGTACTTCCACGTATCCCACGTGTAGTCCCCGTAAAGGCGGACGCGTTCGTTGGGGGTCACCGCGAAACCGAGACTGTAGGACGTCGTCCGGTCGCGTGTCCGGCCCGCGAGGAGGATGTCGTACGTTTCCGGAATCAAGTCGAAATTGCGGTCCTCCGTAACCGTGTACGACCTTCCGATGTCGAGGCCGGTGGCGGGATCGCTGTACTGATTCTTCGCGTACGCGGCCTCCGCGTAGATCGACACCTTCGGAGTCGGCGTGACGTCGAGCGTGAGGTTGAAGGAATCGCGCTTCCGGTCGGTCCAGTAGAAGCGCCGGGACCCTTCGTTGGCATCTGCGACGATGGGCTCGCCGATAGGGAACGAGTCCTCGAAGTAGTCGGCGTTGTAACGGTTCGCCTGACGGTTCTGGTGCCTGAACGTCGTTCGCGCAGTGAGCCACTCGGCGATTTCGAAGTCGAGCGTCAGCTTGTAGATGTCCTCGTCGGATTTCTCGACGGCCGAAAACTTGCGATCGACGCTCTCGCGCTCGAAGCTGAAGGCCCCCTGGAACCAGCGTGCGGCAGACCAACCCAGAAGCGCACCTGCCGATTCACGTTTGAAGGAATAGGGGAGGCTCCGCCGGGCGATGCGATCGTTGGCGATCAGATCCCCGTTGGCATCGCAGGCGTTGATGTTCCCGCAGAGCGGAAACTGGTAGTCGGTCTGGACGTAGTCGGCGAAGGCGAGCTCGGGAGACTTGTTGTCGAGCTCGTACGACCGGAACCAGACGCCCCAGCGGAAGCTCTTCAACGGTCGTGACGCGACGTTGAATCGGATGGCTCGGGTCCTGTGCTCCCCGTCGTAGCTCGACGCCGGAAGCGGCGCGGGGGTCAGGAGGGTGTTGATGGTCATCGGCAGGAACGCATCGTCTTGCGACGTCCGCCCCTCCGAGATCGACGCATCGATCCGGGTGTGCCACGGCAGGTTCACTCCGCCGAAAAGGGACAGTTGGCTCGAGTTGTAGTCGACCGCCTGGCTCATCTGCATTTTGCCGGGGTTGGCGGCGTTTGCGTTCACCGCCTCGTCCACCAGAAACAGCTGGTTGTCCCAACGGAGCGACTTGTGGCCGGTCCTGAAATCGGTATGGGAGATTCGAACCCCGGCGTTCCAGATCCGGCTCGCGTACTCGGCGGCGGCCGTCGCTGTGTCGGTCTTGAAGTCGTAGGGTGCGGCCACCTCCGCGGGCGCATGGGTGAAGTACATGGCGAGGGGTTGCGGTGTGGTTCCGTTCCGTCGTTCCCGATCGGCCTGGATCGAGAAGGTCCAGTGCCTGCTC
>JAYUCM010000131.1:0-2021 GCA_043740355.1 Acidobacteriota bacterium
ACGACGCGATCGACGAGGCGGAGACCAAGATCTGGACCGACGAGGCGGACATCACGCCGTGGATCGCGTTCTTCATCGAATCGTTGCAAGCCCTGACGATGCGTCTACAGGGGAAGCTCGAGCTGGAATCCCGAGCTCGCGAGCTGCCTCCCCTGCAGCGAGCCATTCTCGACACGATCCGCGAGAACGGCACCGGCGCGGCGTCGCTGCTCATGGCGAAAACCGGCGCCAACCGCAACACCCTCAAGGACAACCTTCGCCGCCTCGTCGACCGCGGGCTTCTCGAGCGCAGCGGCAGCAAGCGCGGGACGATCTACCGGCTATCGATCGGCGACTCGCAAGACGCCCAAGGCTGACCCCGGCTATCCCAAGACGGCGTCGACGGCTCGGCCGACCTTCTCGGCCAGGTCGCGTGCGCGGGCGAGTGCGCCGGCCTGACGGGCGAGGTACTCGTCGGCGACGGACCGATCGGTCAGCAAGCCAGAGTTGATCCGCACGTTGAGCGAGGCCCCCTCCGCGGCGGCCAGGGCCGCGGCGCCGGCCGCGCCGGCGTCGGAAACCGAGCTCGGATTTCCGTCGTTCACGGCCTGGAGCGAAAGCTCGAGCGCACGAATCGCCGCCTCGAGGACGTCGAGCGGAACCTTCGCGGCGCCTTGGCTGGCGCTCTCGACGGCGCTCGCGCGCGCGGCGATCTCCTCTTCGGTCTTCTTCGGGAGGCGCATGCCGGCGAGCACCGCGTTCCACGCCTCGGTGTCCCGGTCGATAGCCCCAAGGAACCAGTCCTTCAAGGTCTGGGCCTCGGTTCCAACGGACTCCATCGCGGGGCGCGCCGCTTCCATACCCGCCTTCGACCACGTGAGCGCGGCGACCATCGCCACGAGCGATGCCGACAACGCGCCGCAGAGCGCCGCGACGCTGCCGCCCCCCGGCGCGGGGGAGCTGCTCGAGAGTTCGTCCGCGAAGTCCCGGATCGTCATGCCGACGAGACCCGGCGGCCCGTCCGCGTAACGGTATTCGATCACCTTGCGACGCGCATCGAACGCGGCAAGCTCGGAAAGACCGAGCGACAGGACGGCCGTGTGCACGCGTTCCTTTTCGGGGATGCCGGTCGTCTTTCCCTGCTTGGCGAGGTAGTGATCGCCGGCCGCAAGGAGAGCCTCGCGCGGGATCAACCCGACGAGCTCGCTCCCCGTGACGCGCAAGCCCAGCTTCGCCGCCTCCTCACAAGCCGCATCGAAAACCGCATGAAGCGACGTCACCTTGTAGTTCGTCAGATTGATCGAGACCTGTGCGCGCCCGAACTCTTCGATGTACCAGCCGACGGCGCGGCACTCCTTGAACCGGCCGGGGACGCTCGTCGTCGTGCCGTCGGGGGACCGCTTCGACTTTCCCGCCTCGCGCAGGGCCTGAGCGATCGCGTTGGCGAGCTTCTTCTCCCGCGTGTTGAGGTTGATGTTGTAGGCGATCAGGAACTCGCGCGCGCCGATCACCGTGGCGCCGGATCGTGCATTGAACCGTGTCGGGCCGAAGTCGGGGGCGAACGCGGGATCCTTCAGCTTTTCGACGAGCGCCTCGTACTCCCCCTTGCGAATGTCGGCCAGCGACCTCCGCTCCGGGCGGGTCGCCGCGGCCTCGTAGAGGTAGACGGGAATGCCGAGCTCTTCGCCGACGCGTTTCCCGAGGCGTCTTGCGATCGCGACGCAGTCTTCCATCGTCGCACCCGCCACGGGGACGAACGGGCAGACGTCGGTCGCGCCCAGGCGTTGGTGCTCTCCCCGATGCCGGGTCATGTCGATCGACGCCGCGGCCTTCTTGATCGCCCGGAATGCGGCTTCCTCAACCGCATCAGGTCCGCCGATGAACGTGACGACCGTGCGGTTCGTTGCGGCGCCGGGATCGACGTCGAGGAGCATGGCGCCCGACGTCGCCGCGATCTCCGCCGCGATCGCGTCGATGACGGCGCGGTCGCGTCCTTCGCTGAAATTGGGAACGCACTCGATGAGCTTCATGACCGGGATTGT
>JAYUCM010000132.1:0-2012 GCA_043740355.1 Acidobacteriota bacterium
GTCTACGACGGCAGCCTCAAGACGCAACTTTCCCGGCTCCGTCGGACGATGGGGGAGGAATAGCAGGCATGGAGATCAAGGTCGACGAGATCAGCAAGATCCTCCGGCAGCAAATCGAGGGCTTCAGCGGTCAGATGGATCTCGCCGAGGTGGGGACGATCATCTCCGTCGGCGACGGCATCGCGCGGATCCACGGCCTCGAGAAGGCGATGTCGGGGGAGTTGCTCGAGCTTCCCCACGGCGTCATGGGGATGGCGCTCAATCTCGAAGAGGACAGCGTCGGCGCGGTGCTTTTTGGCGAAAGCGACCGCATCAAGGAGGGCGATCAGGTCCGAAGGACGCGCCGCATCATGCAGGTTCCCGCTGGTGAGAGCGTGATCGGACGCGTCGTCGACACGCTCGGACAACCGCTCGACGGTAAGGGCGCGATCCAGACGACGCACTTCATGCCGGTCGAGCGCGTGGCCCCCGGCGTCGTCGACCGGACTCCTGTAAAGGAGCCCCTCCAGACCGGGATCAAGGCGATCGACGCGATGATCCCGATCGGCCGCGGGCAGCGCGAGCTGATCATCGGCGATCGTCAGACCGGCAAGACGGCGATCGCGCTCGACACGATCATCAATCAGAAGGGGCAGGACGTCATCTGCATCTACGTCGCCGTCGGTCAGAAACAATCGACCGTGGCGCAGGTCGTGAAGACGCTCGAAGAGGCCGGCGCCATGGAATACACCATCGTCGTTTCCTCGGCCGCGTCGTCGCCGGCACCGCTGCAGTACTTGGCGCCGTACGCGGGTTGCGCCATGGGCGAGTACTTCCAATTCAACGGTGTCGACGGCAAGCCCGCGAGCGCCTCGAATCCGGGCCGTGCGGTGCTGTGCATCTACGACGATCTCTCCAAACACGCGGTTGCCTACCGCGAGGTCTCGCTGTTGTTGCGGCGCCCACCCGGGCGCGAGGCGTACCCGGGCGACGTCTTCTACCTGCATTCGCGCCTCTTGGAGCGCGCCTCGAAGCTCAACGCCGGACTGGGGGGTGGCTCGCTGACGGCGCTTCCGATCATCGAAACGCAGGCGGGCGACATCTCCGCGTACATTCCGACGAACGTCATCTCGATCACGGACGGCCAGATCTTCCTCGAGTCCGATCTGTTCTACTCCGGCGTTCGACCTGCGGTGAACGTGGGCCTGTCCGTCAGCCGCGTCGGCGGCAACGCCCAGATCAAGGCGATGAAACAGGTCGCTGGCACCCTGCGTCTCTCGATGGCGCAGTACCGCGAGCTCGCGGCCTTCGCGCAGTTCGGTTCCGACCTCGACAAGGCCACGCAAGACCAGCTCGCGCGCGGCCAGCGCCTCGTCGAGGTGCTCAAGCAGGCGCAATACGCCCCGCTTTCGGTCGAGCGGCAGATCGTCGTCATCTATGCCGGCGCCAACGGCTTCCTCGACGACGTCGACGTCCCGGACATTCGCCCGTTCGAGGCGGACATGTACCGCTACCTCGACGTCCATCACAGGGAGCTCCTCGCGGACATCGCGCGGAAAGGGGCGCTCGACGACGGAATCAAAGAGCGCATCGGCAAGGCGCTCGAGGGATTCAAGGCCGAGTTCAAGGCCTCCCGGATCCCCGCGAAGTAGACGCATGGCGAAGACCCACGATCTCAAGCGGCGCATCCGCTCCATCAAGAACACCATGCAGGTGACGAAGGCCATGAAGATGGTCTCAGCCGCCCGGCTGCGTCGCGCCCAAGACAGGATTCTCGCCGCACGTCCCTTCGCGCTGACGACGGGCAAAGTTCTAGCGTCCCTCGCCGCGCGCGCGAACCCCGATCTCCATCCGCTGCTCGTCCAGCGCGACATCAAGAAGATCGAGCTGGTCCTCGTGACGTCCGACCGCGGCCTCTGCGGCTCGTTCAATGCGAACGCCATCAAGGCCGCGACCTCGTTCCTAGACCAGCACCGTAGGGACGCGCCGAACGTCATGACGATCGGTCGTCGCGGGCGCGACTTCGTCCGCAG
>JAYUCM010000133.1:0-4966 GCA_043740355.1 Acidobacteriota bacterium
ATTGCGCGGCCGGGCTCCCAGCTCTGGACGTGGCCCACGATCTTCATCGAGACCTACGGGCCCAAGCTGGTCGAGGAAGGAAGGCTCACGCGCGTCGAGCATGACGCGCTGGTCGAGGACTGGGAAGCCCACACGAGAAATCCGAGCGCGTTTTTCGTCTCGCCGCCGATGGTGGACATCATCGCCGTAAAGAAATGACGTCAGCGCACGCCGGCACCGACGTAGAGCGTGGAGATATTTCGACGATAGCTGTACACGTACGAACGGCCGTCGGCTGAAAAGAAGTACCGCCCGACATCGACGAGCCCGGCCCGGTCGGTCGGCAACAGTTCCTTCCAGAGCGTTCTCTGTCCGGTCGCGACGTCGACGCGCTCGATCCGCGCCGGAAGTCCCGTCGATCGCGTGACGAACAGCCCACGGCCATCCTCGGTCCAGCGCAACACAAAGTCCCCGGCACCGACCCCGGGAAGCGGACGGGCCTCGCCGCCTTCGAACGGGATGATCCGCCCGGCGCCGGACAACGACGCCACGGCGACCCACTTCCCGTCCGGCGAGATCGCCCCGTTGATTCCCGGAGCTTCCTCGGTAATCGGTTTGGCCGCTCCGCGTTCCTGGTCCGCCACGAACAATCGAGGTAGGTGGTCTGCTTCGGCTGCCAGGACCAGCAGGCGCCGACCGTCCGGATGCCAGCTCATGGCGCCGACCGACAGGCCATTGAGGATGACGGTCCGCGCCTCGCCGGCGCCGGTGGGGACGAACGTGATGCGATCCGCCTTGTCGACGGGTACCGTGGCGGCCCATCGACCGTCGGGTGAGAGCGCCTGGGAATACCCTTCGCCGATCTTCACGGCGGGGGAGCCGTCGGTCTTGCGAAGGTACACCGAGTAAGCCGGGCCGCCTCCTTGTCCCTGCTCGTCGAACAGCACGAGCCTCCCGTCGGCTGCGACGCAACTCGGACGCGACCAGTCGAGCCACGAGAGGTCGCGCTCGACGCTCTCTCCGGGCGCCAGGCCCAGGATGCCGCGCCGCCAGCTGTTGCGCGCGACCAGAATTCTGCCGTTACTGGCGACGTCGTACAGCGAGAGGCTGGCCGGCATGCCCGCGACCATGCGCTCGTGTCCGGCCAGATCGACGGCGTAGAGCGACATGAGGTTTCCCTGTTTACCGGCGGTGAACCAGAGCTCCGAGCCGTCCGGCGACCATGCGAGGCCCTCCGCGGAGTTGAACGGCTCGGTCAGCACCTTCATCTTACCAGTGAGGTCCACCACGGCGATGCGACCCCGGCTGTCCCCGGTCAGGGGGTGGTCGACGAAGCCGATCCGGCGGCCGTCCCGCGAGAAGCGAGGCGAGCTCACCCACAGGCTGGTCTCGTAGAGGACCTTGCCGATCGGATACTCGATACGATAACGCCCCTCCACCGCCCGCACGACGGCCAGCTCCGATCCGCCGGGTGTCCAGTCGGCGTCCTGCACGTCTTCAAGAACCTGGCGGGGGACACCACCGGCCAAGGGGGCGCGCGCCAGCGTGCCGGTGCGCTGGAAACCGACCGTGTACCGGGCATCCAGCAGGATCGCCATCTCGCCCGAAGCCGAGACGGACAGGACATCCGCCGATGGGAGCCCGAGCGAACGGGATTCCGGGGCGCCGGGCCGCGCCGTGAAGATCTCCGTGGGGCTCCCTTCCCAAGCGGCGCCGTAGACCACGGTCTCTTGGTCGGAAGTGAAGCGCCCGGAGGAGATGTTGCCCTGGCGGAAGGTGAGCTGGCTGTACGTCACAGGGGCGGGAGAACGAAGCGTCATGCGGCCCGCCACGACGCCGGCGGCGAGTGCCAAGAGCACGACGGCCGCGGCGACCATCGGTCTGGTCCGCAGCGCGCGCGGAGCGGCGTGAAGCTTGGTCCCTCCGGTGGTGGTGGCCGACGGCGAGGACAGCGCGTCGATCTGAAAGGCAAGGTCGCGCGCCGATTGGAACCGCTCGTCGGGGCTCTTCTCCAGGCAGTGCTGCACGACGCGCTCGAGCCCGGGCGGGAGATCGTGTCGGGTCTGCGAGATCTCGGGAGGCTCTTCCTTGAGAATCGCGTTCATCGTCTCGACGGAAGAGTCGCCCTTGAACGCGCGCTGGCCCGAGATCATCTCGTAGAGGATGCAGCCGAAGCTGAAGATGTCGGATCGGTGGTCGGCGGCTTGCCCGCGCACCTGCTCGGGCGACATGTAGCCGACCGTGCCCATCACGACGCCGGCGCCGGTTTCGACCTGCGTCGGTGCTTCGGTCATCTGCGATGCGGCGGGGCGCGAGCCGACCGGGACCACGAGCTTGGCGAGGCCGAAGTCGAGGATCTTCAGGCGGCCGTCGTGGGTGACGAAGAGATTCTCGGGCTTGAGATCGCGGTGGACGATCCCCTTCTGGTGGGCCGCGGCGAGACCCTCGGCGATCTGGGCGGCGTAGTCCACGGCCTTGCGCGGCGAGAGCGCGGCTCCGGCGAGCTTCTGGCGCAGCGTTTCGCCCTCCAGCAGCTCCTCCACGACGTAGGGCGCTTTCCCATGGGTGCCGATGTCGTAAACGACCAGGATGTTCGGGTGGTTGAGCTGGCCGGCGGCGCGCGCTTCCTGCTCGAAGCGCAAGAGACGGTCGGGCTCGCCCAGAAACGACGGTGGCAGAACTTTGATGGCCACGTCGCGCGAGAGTCTCTGATCGCGCGCGCGGTACACCTCGCCCATGCCGCCGGCTCCGATGGGGCCGAGGATCTCGTAAGGGCCGAGGTGGGTCCCCGGGGTCAGCGACATGACACGCGGAGCCTAGCAGAGCCGGCCGGACGAGAGGAAGCCGATCAGATCTCGAAGATTTCGCCGACAGCGATGGAAAAGCCCGGCAGGACATCCTCGCCGTCGAGCAGGTCCGTGCCGGCGAGGATGCGAGGAGCAAAGGGAGACCGGAAGACGCTCACCTCCTCGCGGGCGGGATTCACGACCCAAACCACGCGGCTCCCGGCGGCGAGATAGTCGGAGACCTTGCCGAGGACCTCTCGTGTTCGGTCGCTCGGAGAGACCACCTCGACCGCGAGGTCGGGCGCCCCGGGGATGTAGGGCCGTGCGCCTTCGGTCTCGCGTTCCCGCTCGGCGGAAAGAAAAGCGACGTCGGGGCCGCGTACCGTGTCGGGCTGACGGGCCAGTACGAAGCCGGTGTCTCCGGTGTAGACGACGCCCAGTCGATTCGGACTGACGTAATTCGAAAGAAGATAGGAGATCCGCGCCACCGTGCGCCCGTGAATGCGCCCGGGGACCGGCTCGGACACCAGGGCTCCACGAAGTAGTTCGTAGCAGTGTCCGTCGTCGGGAAGCTCGTAGAGCTGCTCGGCGGTAATCAGTTTCTCTTCGGGCCGACTCGAAGTCATCACCTGGGAGCATACGCCGGAGAGGCATTCGAATCCACGAGGCCCGTGAGGAAATCTCTGCATGGAGTTTCGCTGCGGTAACCATCCGGCGGCCGCCGGGGCGATCAGCCCGATGCTATTCTCTCGGGATGCGAGTCAGGACGACCTGCAATCGCGATTGTCCCGACGCGTGCGGGATCGTCGCCACGGTCGCGGACGGCCGCGTCGTGAAGATCCAGGGTGATCCCGACCACCCCGTCACCCAGGGCTTCCTCTGCTATCGGACCAGCCGCTTCCTGGAGCGGCAGTACGATCCCGACCGCGTCACGACGCCGCTGATCAGGCGGAACGGTGGTTTCCGTGAGGCGTCGTGGGACGACGCGCTCGATCTGATCGCGGAGAAGATGCTCCGCATCAAGTCCGAATCCGGCGGCGAGGCGATCCTGAACTACCGCAGCGGCGGAACGCTCGGGGTCATGAAATTCTTGAACGACCGGCTCTTCGAGCTGTTCGGCCCCTGCGCCGTGAAGAGCGGCGACATCTGTTCGGGGGCAGGGGATGCTGCGCAGCTCACCGACTTCGGCGAAGAGGACAGCAACGATCTGTTCGACCTCGGCAACGCGAAGACGATCGTGCTCTGGGGGAAGAACCCGCACGTCAGCAACGTCCATGTGCTCCCGGTCCTCAAGCAGGCGCGCGAGAAGGGGGCGCGGATCGCGATGATCGACCCGGTGCGCCACCGCGGCGCCGACCTCGCGCAGCTTTACGTGCAGCCGCGGCCCGGCGGCGACATCGCCCTGGCGCTCGGGATCGCGAGGCGTTTGTTCGAGACGGGAAAGACCGACCCGGCCGCGGGGAACTACTGCGATCATCTGGACGCGTTCCGGTCGCTCGCTCTCTCGCGTAGCGCCGAAGGCTGGGCGGAGCTGGCCGACGTCCGGCGCGACGAGCTGTGGAGCATCGCGGATCTGTACGGAGACGGACCCTCGGCGATTCTGGTCGGGTGGGGGTTGCAGCGCAAGGCGAACGGTTCCGCGACCGTGCGCCTCCTCGACGCGCTGGGCGCGATCAGCGGGAACCTCGGCGTTCCCGGCGGCGGCGTCTCGTTCTACTTCAAGCGCCGCGGCGCGTTCGACACGTCGTTTCCCGAAAACGGCGGGCCGCCACGACGTCTCGTCGAGCCGCTCCTCGGCCGCGAGATCCTCGACGCCGAGGACCCCGCGATCCGCATGGTCTGGGTGACGGCGGGCAATCCGGTGGCGATGCTCCCCGATTCGCACACCGTGAAAGCCGCGTTCGAGAGCCGGGAGCTGACCGTCGTCGTCGACGCGTTCCTCACCGACACCGCGCGCGCCGCCCACGTCGTGCTTCCGACCACGACGATGCTGGAGGACGACGATCTCGTCGGGGCGTACGGCCATCACTGGCTGGGCGAGGTCCGTCCCGTCGTGCCCGCCCCCGAAGGCGTGAGAACCGACTACGCGATCGCGCAGGCGCTCGCCCAACGGCTCGGGCTCGGCGAGCACTTCGCCGACGATGCCGAGACGTGGAAGAAGCGGTTTCTGCGCAACGTCTCCGACAAGGGCGCGTCGCTCG
>JAYUCM010000134.1:0-4952 GCA_043740355.1 Acidobacteriota bacterium
GACTACGAAATCTACGAGGGTACGCTCGGCGCGTTCGCGAGCCACGTTCCGGTCGTCTGCTCCACCGGTGGTTTGACGATCTGGACGCTGATCCCTTCTGCGGGAGACCGGTACTATCTCGTGGTGCCGCGCAACCCCATCGCGGAAGGCTCCTACGGGAAGCGCAGTGACGGCCTCGAGCGCCCGCCGGGAACGCCCGCGTGCTCGATCCAGAGCATCGCGGCCTCCTGCCCGTAGGCGAGCGAGACTGGCCCGGACGCGAAATCACACGGGATTCGTGCCCTCGAAATTGCAAGTCTTGACGTGACCAAGGCGACGGTCAGCGTGAGCAACACGTCGATGGGGGCCCGGTCAACATTCGAGTCCGTCGTGAACGGGAGTGCGGCCGCATCTCTCCGAGGATTTGTGGAGGACAGTGGGAGAACCGCTGGAACTCTGCGCGACGCGACGCGGAGCAGCGACACGACGGGCAGATGCTGCCGCCCGCCGCATCGTTCGACGATCAGCTCGATGACAGCTCCGGGCCGTCCTCGAACGAGCGTGCCGGTCACGTGCCGGTTGGACGTCTAAATGCCGATGCTGTGCCGCATGTCGTCGTCCCACTGTGCGTGGACATGCGGCACACACTCGCGAATCGAAGTAGCCATCGTACCCCTTACGGACAGGTCGTCGTGACGCGCGGAGCGCCGGGAGCGCCGAGCACGCCCTGCGTGCCGAACGTACCGATGCCGCACGCGTTTTCCCCTCGCGACAGGTACCAGAACCCGGCGCCTGGGGCCGGAACGTCGGTGTCGACGAGCGATGGTCCGGGGAGATCGTCGAAACAGACCTCATCGCCGGCGCCGGGGCCCACCGGCAGCGCGCTGAGACTGCCGCGCACGACATCGTAGCGGGTCGCGAACGCCGCCGCGGACCAGCCATAGGTGGCCTTGTCCGCCGCGACGCTCAGGCCGGCCGTCTCCGGCGGCGCGGTGATCGGGGATCCGGCGCTGCACCGGCCGCCGCCGCAGGAATCGCCCATGGTGCACGCGTTACCGTCGGAGCACGCCGTTCCGTTCGCTTGACCCGAGCACGTGTCGGGAGCGCAGACGTTGCGGATACGGACGTTGGTCACCGCGACGTCGTCGAGGTAGAATCCCGCGTAATTCGAAGCTTCGTCGGAGGACGATTGCCAGCGGAAACGGATCGTGTCGTCCGGGGTCAGGCCGGTGATTTGGTGGCACCGGTGGGCATACGGGCTGACCCCGGCGCTCGTCGCAAAATTGGCGCACGAGTCGCCGCCTCCGAGCGGACCGCTGAAGACGAGCTTCGTATCGGCGAAGCCGCAAGCGTTGCTCGTGGTGATTCCCGTGCAGCTCAACGGCTCCCACCCGGTCGCGTCGTCCGACGCGTCGCATCCGTCGGCAGCGTTGTTGCTCGGCGCCGGGACGTCGGCCCACGGACCGCCGTTGACGGAATACTCGACGGCAACGGCGTCCCGGTGGTATTCGATCTGATGCCGCTCCCAGTACTTCAAGTTGACGGTTGCCGCTGCGATCGTCAGAGACGGCGTCCGCATTTCCGCACAGGTGCTCGGCGCGTAGGTGTCGCCGGCTGAAGGACCGGCATTCCGGTAGGCGTAGCCGCCGCCAGGCGTGTGGTTGGCGCCCGGGTCGTCGGCCGTCTTGACGAGGCGCCAGACCGGGCCGCCGGCGGGGCCACCGCTCCCGAGGAGCACCAAGAACGCGGAGCCGTCGCCGCCACCGTCCGTCCAGGTGCCGGGAGCGGCCTGCGTGCCGGCCGCATACGGGGTGGCGGAGACCGTCACGCTGTTCGATTCTTCGTTGCCGCCCCCGCACTCGCCTCCGTTGCCGGTGCTGCCATCTTCCGCCCGCACCACGTAGTAATAGGTCGTGCCGCTCTGGAGGTTGTCGGTGTCGAGATAGGAGGTCGGGCCGGCGACGCAGGTCGCGATCCGGTTCGCTAGCGACGGGACGAAATCGGGGACCGAGCCCCGGAAGATGGAGTAACGCACGTTCGGCGTGAGTGGGCAGCGCGAAACGGCTTGTGACCAGCTCACGGTCACGCCGCAATTCGTCCCCTGGCTGCTGGCAGCAGCCGTGGCCCCGGCGAACGACGGCTTGAGGGTGCATTGGCCCGTGGCCGTGGCGCTGACGCATCCGAGGCTCGCGAACTGAGCTTGGCACCTCCCCGAGGCGTCGGCGGCGGCGCGCACCTTATAGGCGTAGCGGACGCCACCCATCACGGTGGTGTCGGTGAAGCTCGCGGACGTGCCGGCCGTCGCGGCGAGCGGCCGGTACAGTCCCTCCGCGCCGCACACGCCCTCCGCGCGTTCGATGGCATACGCACCGGGGGTTGGCGTGATGCCCGTCCAGGTGACGGTGATCTGGTTGTTGCCGGGGACCGTCGCCGTGCCGATCGTCGGGATGCCCGAAGGGCGAGCGGTGCAGGTCGAGGGCTGGCACTGCCCGGCTCCGCTCCCCGCGGGAAATGCCGCTGAGGCGATGCGGGTCGACCAGCTGTTCTGCGTCGTGAAGTACTGGCTGACGTACCAGAACGTGCAGTCATCGGCGGGATCGATGCTCATGCTCGCGTAATCGCCCCAAAAAGTACTGACTGTGCTGTTGGCGGTGCCGGTGACGATCGTTGTCTCGGGCACCGTCATCGACCCCGGAGGATCACCTTTGGCGCGACCCGTGTAACGCGAGCTGTGGTTCTCGACCCCGTCCGTCTTGCCGGTGGTGCTGTAGCCCACGAGGATGTTCTCCGCACTGTCCATGGCGATTGCGGGCAACCAGCGGCTGCGCCCGTTGGCCACGTCCGCGATCGTCCCTTCCTGATAGATGCAGGGGTACGTCGGACACGTCGCGTTGGGCGTTCCCGATAGGCGAATGTCGTGCCAGCGGACCCCCGCGACCACTCCACTGACGGAAGGATCGACGGTGCGGCTGACGACGAGCGATTCGTGGTCGATGTAGTTGCGGTATGCGGCGCGGAACATCACAAAGTTGCTGACCGCATTCACGACGTTGGGGGTGCCCGGCTGCGGAATGCAAGGACCAAAACCGCCGCCTGGAGAGCACGCGTTGGTTATCTCGGCGACCGGGACGATCGCCTGGGTGGTCTTGGTGGTGAGGGAGGGTGTGGTGAAGTTCACCTTCATCCGGTCGATGTGCAGGCTGTTCCCATCATAACTAAACCAAACGAAGATGCCCGCCGCTTTGGTCGGGGGGAGGGCGAACCCGTCGAGGTCCGCGGGCATGGAATTTTGCGCGCTCGCGTCTGCGATCACTTGCCAGGTGGCTGCGGGATTGGCGGCCAGCATCTTGGCTCGATCCATCGCGGCGAAAGAGAAAGCCCCGCTGCTAAGAATCCATACGTAGTAGGCGTCCGTCCACACCCCGAGTTTCGGGTAATCCATGAGTGCGTTGGGCGGCATGGCAAAGGCGTAGCGAGCGTAGGTCCCGGTCGCGTCCGCGCTCGTCGAAAGCGCCACGCACAGGCCCTGGCCCGCCGAGAACTGCGCGATCAGCCAGCGATTCGCGATCTTGTCGTAGAGCACGATCGGATCGGCAGAGAACCAGCTGCTCACCGCTTCACAATCCCCTCCCATACCCGCCCAGAATGTGCCGAGGCTTGCAGGCCCGAGGACCGACGTCGCCACCTGGGTGGAACGGTTCAGCGACCAGACCTGATAGCGCGCGTTCACCACTTCGACGAATTGGTTGTTACCCACCGAGCCGTTGCTGTCGGACTGCGGGACGGTGTTGGTGGACGGAATCCCCGCGAAGTTGAACCCGATGGTCGGGGCGGCGAGCGCGGCGTTGCCGGAGCAAACGAGTCGCGAGGCCGGTAGCTGGAGATCGTTCGACGGCTCGTCTTCCGTCATCGCTTGATCCGATCCGGCCGCGGCTGCCATCTCGAGGAGCGGTGGTGAGATGTCGGAGTGCGAGGGCCTGATCGAGTAAACGGTCTGCCCCAGGTCGTTCTGGTATTCCGTGATCGTGTCGTTGTTCGGGCCGTCGTAGATGGCGTCCAGCGGATCCGCTCCCCGTGGCGCGCCCATCAGGCCGGGTCGGGCGGGTTTCCGGTGAGGTTCATTCTTGGCCTTCGCGGTGGCTTTCTCCCCGTCACCCGCGAAGACGCGGGTGCCGTTGGTTACAACGAGACAAGCCGAAAGGACAAAGAACGAAAAACCCCTGATGGATCGCATCGGTGGGCCTCCGCAGGACTACGTGGGAGTGTACGACGCAGCGCAGCCGTGAACCACATTGTCGTCGTGCTGCGGAGTCGATGCGTCGGCTTATGGGTCGGGAGCGCGCGCTGGGTGACGGGGATGTCCCTCGCCAAAGCGTCATCCGCTTTGAAAGTGAACGGCGTGTACTGAGCCAGCGAAACCATGATGCGAAAACAAAGGGGTTTCGGAGCCTCAAATCAAGGCTTTGGACGCGACTCAGCCGACGATCGACGCGTCTGGTCCGTCGCCGTTCCCTTCGACGACGCCGATTTGCGGCGCGGACGACGCTACGAGCACAGGCGTCCTTGATGCGGAGCCCCTCGAGGAGCAGGGCGACCTCGTGCTGCAGCCGATCGTTGGTCGCATGGAGGCGGGTGCGGGCGTTGAAGTGATTCTCGGTGCGCGCCTCGGAAACTCCGGAGGGTAGAATGCGATGGTGTTCGAGCGTGTTCTTCAGAGGATGCGAGCGAGAATTCGCAGCCGCCAGTATGTGATGACTGTGCACGCTTGGGACGAACTGGACAGCGATGGATTGTCGGTGTTCGACGTCGAGAACGCGGTCCTTTCGGGGCGGATCGCGGAACGTCAGTCCGATCAACCTTGGGGCGATCGCAAGTACGTCGTTCGAGGCCGCCCACTGGAAGGCGATGACGTGGTGATCGTCGTCGCCAAATTGGGGCCGACTGGCGACCTGGTCATCCTGACCGTATACACT
>JAYUCM010000135.1:0-2002 GCA_043740355.1 Acidobacteriota bacterium
ACGCTCCCCTATTTGGTCTTGCTCCGCGTGGGGTTTGCCGAGCCGCCGGCGTTGCCGCCGGCGCTGGTGCGCTCTTACCGCACCGTTTCACCCTTACCGGCCGCGCCGTGAAGCGCTTCGCGAGGTGGCCCGCGACGCGGCACGCGACCGGCGGTTTGCTCTCTGTTGCACTGTCCGTCCCGTTTCCAGGCCTGGGAGTTACCCAGCACGCTGCCCTTTGGAGTTCGGACTTTCCTCCCCGGCACGTGGAAAGCCCGAGAGGACCCCCCGCGCCGCGGCGACCATCCGTCCGGCTCCGACGACGTGGGGATTATACGACCCGCCACCAGGCAGGGCGTTTACCATGAGGACCCGATGCTCTCGCGAACCGATCCTCTCGCCCGACGTCTTCGGGCTTTGCGCGGCGACGCGGCACTGCGCGAATCCGAAAAGGTGTTCGTCGCGGAGGGCCTTCATCTCGCGATCGACGCCTTGGCGGCGGGGGCGTTGATCGAGGCGGCCGTCGTCTCGCCGCGCCTTTCGGAGAGCGACAACGGGCGCAACCTCGAGCGCCTCTTGCGCAAGAACCTCGTCGAAGTCCACGTCAGCTCCGACGCGACGCTCGATGCCCTTCAGGACGCGCGCTCCCCCCAGCCGGTGGTGTTGATCGTGCGGCGGACCCCGCCCGCCTTGAGCGCCGTGATCGCCGGACGCGGAGACATGCCGCTCGTCGTCGTCGCGTGCGGCGTCCAGGAGCCCGGGAATCTCGGCGCTCTCTGGCGCACGGCCGATGCCGCCGGCGCCTCCGGGTTCGTGGCCACGGAGGGGAGCGTGCACCTCACCCATCCGCGGACGGTGAGGGCGAGCATGGGAGCGATCTTTCGCCTTCCGGCGGTTACGGCCTCGATGGATGCGGTGCTCGAGGAACTCGAGAGGCGGAATCTGACCGTCGTGGGAGCGAACGCGCGGGCGGCCGCGGCGTACGACGACGTGGATTGGACGGGACCGCTGGCGCTTCTGTTCGGTGGGGAAGGGTCCGGGCTTCCACCGGCGGCCGAGGAGGCCCTGGATCTTCGTGTGGCGATCCCCATGGCGCCGGGAGTCGAGAGCCTCTCGGTGAACGCCGCGGCGGCGGTGCTGTTGTTCGAGGCCGCCCGGAAACGGCGTCCGGTCAGCCGCGCCTGATGATCCGCAGCCGCGGGCGCTCGGCCGTGCCGCGCGAGCTCGGCTCTTGAGGCTGAAGCGGAGGATCTCGCGGCTCCGGGGCATCGCTTGCGGGGTCCGGCTCCGGGTCGGCCGGGAAGGGGACGGGCTGCGCTTCGCGCCGTTCGCCCGCGACGGGGAGCGTGAACGTCAGCACCGTGCCTTCGCCGGGCTCGCTCGAAGCGTGAATCACGCACCCGTGCAAGCGCAAGATGTTGCGCACGATCGTGAGGCCGATCCCGGTTCCTTCGGCGCCGCGGGCCGGTCCGCGGCCCGCCTGGTAGAAGCGGTCGAAGATCTTTTCGAGCTCCTCCTTCGCGATCCCCACCCCGTGGTCCCTGATCTGGACGAGGGCGAACCCAGGCTTCCCCCTGCGCGCCACGATCTCGATCGGCCCACGCTCTCGGGAGAACTTGACCGCGTTTCCCAGGAGGTTCAAGAAGACCTGGAGGATTTTGTCCCGGTCGGCGCGCACGGTGAGCGCGGGGTCGTCGAGGCTCCGCGTCACCTTGAGCACCTTCGCTTCGATCCCCTCGCGAAGCAAAGCCAGCGCCTCGTCCACCACGCCGGCAAGCGGGAAGGACGAAACGGCGATCGCGCCGGATTCGCGGTCGGTCCGCGCGAAGGCGAGGAGGCTGTCGATCATGGCGATCAGCCGGTCGATGTTCTTGAGCGAGAGGGTGAGCCCCTTCTTCTGCTCGTCGTTGATGACGCCCAAGCGCCCCTTGAGGATCATCTCGGTGTAGCCGCGAACCGACACCAGCGGGGTCTGCAGCTCGTGAGAGACGTTCGCGAGCAGATCGGACTTCATGCCGTCTAA
>JAYUCM010000136.1:0-4944 GCA_043740355.1 Acidobacteriota bacterium
GTGCGAATGACTCAATGGGAGACCTGACCCCAAACGCCTTCGCCCGTGGAAAGGCGGCGGATCCATCCTTCGACGCCGTCCATGTACGTGTAGACCACGGGGGTGACGAACAAGGTCAGCATCTGGGAGAACAGCAGGCCGCCGACCACCGCAAGCCCCAACGGTTGTCTGGCCTCCGCCCCGGCGCCGAGGCCGAGCGCGATCGGGAGCGTTCCGAACAGCGCGGCCATCGTCGTCATCATGATCGGGCGGAACCGCACCAGGCAGGCGTCGTGGATCGCCCGGAAGGCGTCCTTCCCCTCGTCGCGCTGCGCGGAGACGGCGAAGTCCACCATCATGATCCCGTTCTTTTTGACGAGCCCCACGAGGAGGATCACGCCGACGAACGCGATGACCGACAGATCCTTCCCGAACACGAGCAGAGTCAGGAGGGCGCCGAACCCGGCGAACGGGAGCGCGGAGAGGATCGTCAGCGGGTGGATGAAGCTCTCGTACAGTATGCCGAGCACGACGTAGATGAACAGGATGGCGATCAGCAAGAGGAGCCCGAGCCCTTGCTGCGACGCCTCGAACGCCTGCGCGGTTCCCTGGAACGCGGTCGACATCGTCGCGGGTAGGACGCGCCGCGACGCGGCGTCGACGGCGGTGACGGCTTGCCCCAGAGAGACGCCCGGGGAGAGATCGAACGACACGGTCACCGAGGGAAGCTGCCCCGAGTGGCTCACCGTGAGAGGACCGACGCCGGTCGAGGTGCCGACGAGCGTGTCGAGCGGAACGAGGCCGCCGTTGCCTGAGCGGACGTAGAGGAGCGGGATCACCGAGGGCGCCGCTTGGTCGGCGTTCGCCACGCCGAGGATGACCTGGTAGGACGCGTTGGCCGCGTAGATCGTCGAGACCTGCCGGAACCCGTACGCCGAATAGAGGGCGTCGTCGATCTGCTGGGCCGTCAAGCCCAAGGCCGACGTCTTGTCGCGGTCGATCGTCAGGTTGACGCGCGGGTTCTTGAGGAGAAGGTCGGTCGTCACGTCGCGCACCTCGGCGAGTTTGCGAAGCTCGGCCTCCAGCCTAGGCGCGAACTCGTACAGCTCTTTCGTGTCGGTGCTCTGCAGGGTCAATTGGTACTGGCTCTTGGTGAGGCGGCCCCCCAGCCGGATCGCGGGAGGGTTCTGGAAGAAGACGCGCATTCCGGGAACGGGGGCGACCTTGCCGCGCAGGCGGGCGAGCACGACGCCGAACGCGTCGCGCTGATCGCGCGGTTTCAGCCGCATGAAGACGATCCCCTGATTGGCGCCGGTGGAGCCGCGCGCGCCGCAGGACGACATGAACGAGGCGACCGCGGGGTCGGCCTGGACGATCGCCATGACCTGCTTCTGGTGAGAAACCAGCGCGTCGAAGCCGATCCCTTCTTGGCCTTCGGTGAACGCGAGGATCTGTCCCGTGTCCTGCTCGGGGAGGAACCCCTTCGGGATCATGATGAACAGGCCTACGGTTGCGACCATCATGGCGACGGTGACGGCCATGACCGACAGGCGGTGCCGCAGCGACCACGTCAGGCCGGCGTCGTACAACGCCAGCGCCCGGTCGAACCAGGCCTCGGTGACGCGGTACACGCGCCCGTGGCCGGCCTCGCTATCTCTTTTCAGGAAGCGGCTGGTGAGCATCGGCGTCAGCGAGAGGGAGATGAACCCGGAGATGAGCACGGCGGAGCCCATCACGACCGCGAATTCGTGGAAGAGGCGGCCCATGATGCCGCCCATGAACAGGATCGGGATGAAGACGGCGGAGAGCGAGATCGTCATCGAGACGACGGTGAACCCGATCTCCCTCGACCCGTCGATCGACGCCTCCATCGGCGTCTTCCCCATCTCCATGTGGCGGACGATGTTCTCGAGCACGACGATCGCGTCGTCGACGACGAACCCGACCGCCAGCGTCAACGCCATCAAGGACAGGTTGTCCAGGCTGTACCCGGCGGCCCGCATGACGATGAACGTGCCGAGGATCGACAACGGCAGCGCCAGGCTCGGGATGATCGTGGAGGAGACGTTGCGCAGGAAGAGGAAGATGACGAGGACGACGAGCACCAGGGTCAGCCCCAACGTGAACTGCACGTCGTGGACCGAAGCGTTCACCGTCTCCGAGCGGTCGAACAAGATCTGGAGCTTGACCGCGGCGGGAAGCTTTGCCTGGAACGCGGGGAGGAGCTCCCGCACGGCCCGCGCCACCTCGACGGTGTTCGTCCCCGGCTGGCGTTGGATCGCCAGGATGATCCCGCGCTGGTTGACGAACCACGCGGCGGTCTTGTCGTTTTCGACCCCGTCCACGACCTCCGCGATCTCGTCCAACCGGACCGGCTGGCCGTTCCGGTACGCGACGATCACCGGGCGAAAACCCTCCGCCCTCAGGATCGAGCCGCTGGTCTCGACGGT
Source organism: Acidobacteriota bacterium (assembly GCA_043740355.1). GTDB lineage: Bacteria > Acidobacteriota > Polarisedimenticolia > Polarisedimenticolales > DASRJG01 > DASRJG01. Next base: position 2,430 of record JAYUCM010000136.1, read on the forward strand.
GTAGGTGCGGTTCGCGCCCCACAGGGCCCCCGTCGGCGTGTTCGAGTTGGCGGAGCGCAGCGCGGCGGCCACCTCGTCGATCCCGATCCCGCGCGAGGCGAGCGCGGTCGGGTCGGCCTTCACGCGCACCGCGTATTTCTGCGAGCCGTTGATCTGGACCTGCGCGACGCCGGAGACCTGCGAGATGCGCTGGGCGATCATGTTCTCGGCGTATTCGTCGAGGTCGTACATCGCGAGTGTGGGCGACGTCAGCGCGATGTAGAGGATGGGCTGGTCGGCCGGATTCACCTTCTGGAACGAGGGGGGCGTCGGCATCTCCGGCGGGAGGTTCTTTCCGGCCCGCGAGATCGCCGCCTGGACGTCCTGCGCCGCGGCGTCGATGTCGCGGCCGAGCACGAACTGCAGCGTGACCTGGGCGTTCCCCTGAGAGCTCGACGAGTTCATCGTGTCGAGCCCGGCGATCGTGGAAAACTCCTTCTCGAGCGGCGTGGCGACCGAGGCCGCCATCGTCTCCGGCGAGGCGCCGGGAAGGGCGGCCGTGACTTGCAGCGTGGGAAAATCCACGTTGGGGAGGTCGCTGACCGGAAGCTGGCCGTGCGACGCCCAGCCGAAGGCGAGGATCGCCAACATGATGAGCGTGGTCGTGACCGGCCGCCGGATGAACAGATGCGAGACGTTCACGACCTGGGGCTCGCGAGGACCTTCGCGCCGGGAACGACGCGGATCTGGCCGTCGGTGATCACCGTCTCGCCGCCGTCGAGTCCCGAAGCGACGACGGTCTCGTCGCCGATCGTCCGGTCGACCACGACGGGGCGCATCTGCGCCGTGCCGTCCGCGGCGACGACGAAGACGTAGCTTCCCTGCTGGCCGACTTGGATCGCCGTGGTGGGAACGATGAGCGCGTCCTTCTGCTCGGAAAGGACCAGCTCGACCTGCACGAACTGCCCGGGCCACAGCCCGCGATCGTCGTTCGGGAACTTGGCCTTCAGTCGGATCGTCCCGGTCGTCATGTCGACCGCGTTGTCGATGAAGGTCAGGCTGCGCTCGTGCCCCTCACCGTCGTGGCCCCGGTCCCTTGCGCGAACCGCGAGCTGCTTCGACGCGGCATGCGCGCGCACCTCCTCGAGGTACTTCTCGGGGAGCGAAAAGGTGACGTTGACCGGTTTCACCTTGAGGATCGTCACGAGCGGCGGATCGTCGTTGATCTTGACGAGATTCCCCGCTCTCAGGTTGATGCTGCCGGCGCGGCCGGAGATCGGTGCGGCGATCGTGCAGTACGAGAGGGAGAGCGAGGCGTCCTCGACGGCCGCCTGGTCGGACTGGATCGTCGCGGCGAGCGACGCCGCCTGCGAGGTCGCCGACTCGTACTGCTCCCTCGTCACGTACTCTTTCTCGACCAGTTTCGCGAAGCGCGCGGCGTCGTTTACGGCCTTGTCGAGGAGGGCCTGGTCGCGGGCAAGCTGCGCGCGACTCTGCGCGAGCGCGATCCGGTAGGGCGCCGGATCGATCGTGAAGAGGACCCGACCCTGCGTGACGTCGGCGCCGTCTTCGATGTGGACCTTCAAGATCTGCCCGGCGACACGCGAGCGCACCGCGACGCTCGCGACCGACTCGACGTTGCCGATCCCGTGCAGCGCGACCGGCACGGTGCGGCGAACCGCCTGGCCGACGACGACCGGCGCCGCCGCCTCGGTCTGGGGCGTCTTCGCCGCGTTTCCGCTGCACGCCGCGCACGTCACGGCGCCGCCGAGCGCGAGGAACGCAAGCAGCACGGAAGCCTTGGGTGTCTTCATCGGGGGAGGGCCTCCGCGCCGGTCAGGCCGCCGGTCGAGTACGTGAGGCGCGCGGCGGCCACCAGCCAGTCCGCGCGCGCGGCGATCTCCTGGGCGCGCGCCGCAGCCAAAGCCGACTGCGCGGTCAACAGGTCGAGCAGCGAGCCGACCCCTTCCTTGTAGCGGCCGAGCGCGACCTGCTCGGACTCGGTCGCGCTGGTCAACAGGTCTTTCGTGGTCTCCATGCGCTGGGCGGCGGTCTTGACGTCGTACCAGCTCGTCCACACCTGGTTGATGACCGACTGCTCGACCGCGCGGGCTGCGGCCGCCGCGCGCCGTTCGTCCTCGCGCGCTTTCGCGACCTCGAACTTGTTGCGCAGCCCGTTGAAAACCGGAATCCGCAGCGTCAGACCGACGGACCAGGTATCGAACCTCGCCACGAAGGTTTGCGGGTCGTAGTAATTGCGATTGAGGTTGGCGGTGAGGCCGAGCTGCGGCAGCCACGCCCCGCGCGCGGCCGTGATGTCGGCTCGCGACGCGAGCCAGGACTCGCGCGCCGCGGCCAAGTCCGGCCGAAGGCCAAGCGCTTCGGCGATCAGGTCGTCCACCGCGTCGCCGAAATCGGCCGTCGGGACCTCGGTCGGGAGCTCGCCGACCTCGAACACGACGTTCGCCGGAAGGCCCATCGCGGTCGCGAGCGCTCCGCGCAGGCTCCCGATGCTCCCCTCGATGACCTGCGCGGT
>JAYUCM010000137.1:0-12046 GCA_043740355.1 Acidobacteriota bacterium
CGGCCTCGCGCGTGATGACGAAGAGCTCCTGCGAGCTCGTGCCGAGCGGAATGACGAGGCGTGAGCCCTCGCCTAGCTGATCGTGGAGCGCGGGCGGAACGTCCGCGGGCGCCGCGGTGACGACGATGGCGTCGAAGGGAGCCTCCTCGGGCCAGCCGAGCGATCCGTCACCCACGCGCCGATGAACGTTGTCGACGCGGAGGGCGGCGAGCGTGCTCGCGGCACGTTCGGATAATTCGGGCTCGATCTCGATGGTCCACACCTCTCCGGCGCACGCGGCGAGCACCGCGGTCTGGTAGCCGCACCCCGTGCCGATCTCGAGGACCCGCGATGCTGCGTTGAGTCGGGCGAGCTCGGTCATGAGGGCGACGATGTAGGGCTGCGAGATCGTTTGGCGGCGGCCGATCGACAGCGGTCCGTCGTCGTGGGCTCGCGTCCTGTCGCCCTCGGGCACGAACAGATGACGCGGCACGGTCCGCATGGCGTCGAGAACGACCGGATCCCTGACGCCCCGAAAGACGATCTGATCCGCGACCATGCTCTCGCGTGCTGCCGCCCACGGATCAAGGGCGCGATGCGTCACGTCGAACCTCCCCATCCTCGACGCGCGAGGTCCCGGGGCATTATCTTCCCGCCGTGTTGCCGCCGTGGCGTCTCAAGGTCGGAATCGCGCTCGGGGGGGGCGCGGCGCGGGGGCTCGCCCACATCGGCGTGCTGCGCGGCCTCGTCCGCGAGGGCATCCCGATCGACATCATCACGGGGACGAGTATGGGCGCCGTCGTGGGAGGGGCCTACGCGGCGCTGGGCGACATCGGCGAGATCGAGCGAAGGGTCCGCGGGCTTCTCGCCAGCGAGGAATTCCAGCGAACGCGCGTGTCCTTCCTGCGGGAAACCAAGCGGACCCGCGGGAGTCTCCTGTATTCCGTGACGAACCTCGTGCGCCGCGGCATCGTTTACGGCGTCTCGACGATGCGCCCCTCGTTCGTCTCCGCCGAGAACTTCGCGCGAAGCCTCGGGCGCATTCTTCCCGACGTCGAGGTCGCGACGATGCCGATACGCTTCGGGGCGTCGGCTGTCGATCTCGAGACGGCGGAAGAGATCGTCCTCTGCCACGGCCGGCTGCGCGAGGTCGCCGCGGCAAGCGCCGCGATCCCCGGGATCCTCCCGCCGCGACGGCTGCACGGGCGGCTTCTCATCGACGGAGGGTGGGTGGACAAGATCCCGGTCCTCCCGGCGTTCCGGCTCGGCGCCGACGTCGTCGTCGCGGTGGACATCTCCGCCGATCTCGACGACTCGAAGCGCTACGTGCGCGGCATTGACATCGTCTTGCGGGCGAACACGATCAAGGACACCGCGATGACCGAGCTGCAGCGCCGGCTCGCCGACATCGTCATCGAGCCCGGCGTGCGGAAGATCCACTGGGCCGACTTCGAGTCCGTGGATTTCTGCATCGAGGAGGGCGACAGGGCGGCCTGCCATGCGGTGCCGAAGATCCGGGAGCTACTGCGCCTGGAGCGATTCCGCTCGATGATGCGTCCACCCTTGGGCAAACGCATGGCGGAGCGCTACCTTGCGTCCGCGGATCTGCGTTTCACCATGGAATGAAGGGTTGCGCGTGAAGCGTCCGCAGAAGGTCCTCCTCGCGATCGTCGGAACGGTCGCCGCGATCTTCCTCCTCGGGGCGACATGCCTTCCGTTTCTCGTCAATGTCGAACGACTGCGCCCGCGGGCCGAGGCGAAGCTGCAAACGGCGCTCGGACGCCGAGTCGCTTTGGGCGCGCTCCGCCTCTCGCTTTGGAGCGGACCCGCGCTGTGCGCTGAAAGCGTGCGGATCGGGGAGCCGCTCGAAGGCAGAGCCGCAGGAGCGCTCCTCGTGGATGCCGGTCCGACCGCGGTCCACGTTGCGTGGCTTCCGCTCCTGAGGCGCGACGTTCAGGTACGCTCGATCACCAGCGAGGGGCTCAGGGTGACGCAAGACGGTGAGCCGCTCGTTGCGGACCTGCGCGTCTCCAGCCGGCTGCGCGTCGCCAAGGACGGCACGGTCGAATCCAAAGGGTCGATCCGGGGAGCGCTTGCGGTCCTGACCGCCTCGCCGCGTTTCGAGGCGAAGTTCGCGGCGACGCTCCGCGCCGGGGTGCTCGATCTCCCGACCCTCGACGCCACGGCCGGGCCGTTGCGCGTCGAGGCTGCGGGCCGCGTGTCGGACATCTTCTCCCCGGCCCCTCGGGTTGCGCTCGAAGGCACGGCGAAGCTGACCCGGTCGCAGGGGAAGGGGTCGCTCGACGTCGTCCTCGTCGCAGGGACGCCCAAGGCGACCTTCACCCTCGAATCGCAGCTTCTGGACGCGGACGAGATCATGGCGGCCGTCAAGTCGTTCTCCGGTCGCGCCCCTCCGGTGCGCGCCTTCGCGGCGTGGCTCGTGCCTCCGGTGAATGCGGAAGATGGCGGCCCGACAATAGGGGCACCGTCATTGGCGCGGATGCTCGAGGCTACCGGATCGCTGCACGCGGACCGGTGCGTCGCCCACGGTCTCGAGATGACGAATCTCGCGCTCCGCGTCTCGTTGGCGCGCGGCCAGGCGAACCTCGACGACGTGACGTTCGCGGTTTACGGCGGGCAGGCGCGAGGGTCGGCGATCCTCCAACCGTTCGACCCCAAGATCCCGTTCTCGCTCGAGCAGGAAACCGTCGGGATCGCGATCCGGCCGCTGATCGCGGCGCTCGCCCCGGCCCAGGCGGGAACGCTGGACGGGAAGGCCTCGCTGACGATCCGCGTCAGCGGCGAGGCGGGGGCGGCGGCCATGCTCCCGTCGATGAACGGCACGGGGGCCCTGGCGATCGGAGACGGGAAGATCGTCAGCTTCGGCGTCATCAAGCAGGTGATGAAAACCCTCGAGATCGCCGGTGCCAAGGGGATCGCGAAAGACGAGACCCCGTTCGATCGTCTGTCGGCGCATTTCGACCTCGTTTCCGGCACGGCGGGGACGAAGGATCTCGAGTTCCGCTCGCCGGATCTCGACGGCGACGGCGCCGGGACCGTCGGCTCGGGCGGCGCTCTTCATCTCGACGTGCTGGCCTCGTTCTCGAAGACGGTGAGCGACGATCTCGTGGCGAAGACCCACGCGCTTTCCATCCGCCAAGGCGCCGATGGGAGATTGAGCGTGCCCCTCCGGGTCCGTGGGACGATCCAGGATCCGAGCATCCAACTCGACGTCGACAAGGTCATCAACGAAGGCGTCTTGAAAGCGCTGAAGAAGGAAGGAACGAAGAGCCTCTTGAAGAAGCTCCTCGGGCGGTGACCAAGGTGCGAGAACACGTTCATCTGATCGGCATCGGCGGGACGGGCATGGCCTCGCTCGCCGGGCTCTTTCACGACGCAGGCTGCCGCGTCACGGGCTCCGACGGTCCGCTCTACCCGCCGACCTCGACGACTCTCGCCGCGATGGGGGTCACGGTCTACGCGGAATACGATGCGAAGCACCTCGATCCCGTCCCCGACCTGATCGTCGTCGGCAACGCGGTCCGGCGCGGCAACCCCGAGGCGGAGCAGATCCTCGACTTGCGCCTGCCGCACCTTTCGATGGCCGCGGCCATCGAGCAGCGGTTCCTCACGGGAAGGCACGTGATCGTCGTCGCGGGGACGCACGGGAAGACAACGACGACCGCGATGTTGGCGTGGGTCCTCGATCACGCCGGACGCGACCCGGGCTTCCTGATCGGCGGGTCGCCGCAGAACTTCGAAGCCCCCTACCGGATCGGCGCAGGTCCGGCGTTCGTGATCGAAGGCGACGAATACGACACGGCGTTTTTCGACAAGGGGCCGAAGTTCATGCACTACCGCCCCGACACCGCGCTCATCGGAACCGTCGAGTTCGACCACGCCGACATTTACCGCGACGAGGCGGAGGTCCAGAAAGTCTTCCGGTGGTTGACCAACATCGTGCCCCGCCGCGGTCTCATCGTGCGCCACGAGGACTGCGCCGCGACGATCGGGGTGACCGCGCACGCGCAGGCGCGCGTGCAAGGGTACGGCCTCGCGTCGGGCTCGTGGCGCGCGACCTCGATCGAGCACGGCGCAAGCGGCGTTTCGTTCCGCGCGACGCGCGACGGGAGCCCCTTCGCCGACGTGACGCTCGCGGTCTCCGGCGAGTACAACGTGCGCAACGCCCTCGCGGTCATGGCGGCGGCGGCGGAGCAGGGATTGACTCCCGCCGAGATCCAGGCGGGCCTCGCGACGTTTTCAGGCGTCAAGCGGCGGATGGAGGTGAAGGGTGAGGTCGGCGGCATCGTCGTCATCGACGACTTCGCGCACCACCCGACCGCGATCGCCGAGACGCTTCGCGCGGTGCGGCAACGCTACCCGGGCCGGCGCGTGTGGTGCGTGCTCGAGCCGCGCTCGTGGTCGTTGCGACGCAACGTCTTCCAGGACAAGCTCGCGTCCGCCTTCGATTACGCCGACGAGATCGTCCTCGCCGAGGTCTTCGGCGCGGACCAGCTTCCACCCGAAGAGCGGCTTGACCCCGCCCGCCTGGTCGCGGACCTCGCGTGTCGAGGGCGACGGGCGCGTTTCTTGCCCGGGGTCGACGCGATCGTCGCTTACCTCGTGGCGGAGGCGCGGGCGGAAGACGTTGTCGCGGTGTTGAGCAACGGCGGGTTCGACGGCATCCACGGAAAGCTTCTGGCTGCGCTCGACGCCAAGAAATAATGCACGGTGGCCGCGAGCTTGTTGATCGCTGAGCCGCAAGTCGCTCTGTGGACTTAGTTTGCACGCAAAACTCCGCGTACGGCATCCGCGTGCCGGACCGAATTAGCGTCGGGTTCAAGTTTTCGAATTTCGCGCGAGCGGTCACGCGTCAGGCGGTCCGGCGGTTTGCCACGTCGTGACCGCTGGATCGATAGGACCCGACGCTATTTCGGTCCGGCACCGCGACCCACGGGAGGTGGTTGTTGCGCTGGCGGGAATTCCAAGTTGCCCTCGGGGATCAACACGCTCGCGGCCACCATGGAAATAATGCGGGCCGGCGGCACAGTGCCGCCGGCCCGGGACGGCTTCCGTGTGAGGGGGAGCGGAAGCCAGCCAACCGAACTCGTCTCAGTGCTTGTCCCGGTGCTTCTCTTTCTCCCGGGGCGCAGCCTGCGGCCGAGCGGGCTCCGCGCGCGGAGCCCGCTCCCGCGGGGCTTGTGACCGTGGGGCTTCAAACCGCGGCTGAACTCGCGGAGCGTCCTGGCGTGAAGCGCTCGGGGCCTCGCGGCGTGGCTGGAAGCGCGAATCGTCCTGACGCGAAGCGCTCGGGGCCTCGCGGCGTGGCTGAACTCGCGAGTCGTCCCGGCGCGAAGCGCTCGGGGCCTCGTGCCGAGGCTGGAAGCGTGAGTCGCCGCGTCGCGAGACGTCGGGGGCCTCGCGCCGAGGGGTGGCCGCATCCTGCCCACGCGTTTCGCGAGGACGGGACATCCGTTGGTACAGCTCGCGGACGTCGTCCCTCGTCTCAGGGCGAACGGAAGGCCGGGCGCCCACACGCGGGTCCTCGAGGATCCGGCGCGGCCTCGGCGCGATCACGCGTTGGTCGGTGCCCGGCGAGCCGATCATTCCCCGCCGCGCGCGCTCGGGAGGCGCCCCCTGTTGCACCGGGCGTCTCATCAAGTGGTTCTGCACGTCGGAGAGCCTCCGCTCGGGGCGGCGATCGGTCTGAGTCGGGCTCATGCGAGCGGCGCGGTCGCCCACGACCTGGCGCAGCGCGTGCGCGCGCGACTCCTGCGACGCGGCGATGCGCCTCGGGTCGACGCGAGGCGCCCGGGCGACGACGGTCGCATGGCGAAGGTCATCGCCGATCCGGTCGATCGGGACCGCGACGCGCCGGATGTTGTGGTCGTGGATGTGGTTGTAGCTGACGAACGTCCAGCAACCGGGATCGTAGTACCCGTACTGCAGCGGCCCGCCGATCCATCCGGGGCGGCCCCAGAAGTCGAGCGGCGCCCAACCGACGTTGAGCGAGCCCCACGACCAAGAGACCCAGGCGCCTCCAAAGACGCGTCCGGGGACCCAGCACCAGCGATGGCGCGAGGACCACTGCCAATTGCCGTAGTGATAGGGGGCCCAGCCCCACGGCTCGTTCGAGACCCAGAAGTAGCCTCCGGGGCCGTACGACCAGTAGCCGTCATTGTAGGGGCGCCAGCCGCTCGGGACGCTCGTCGGGTACCAGACCGTTCCGTACTCGGGGTCGGTTTCAAAGCGACCCTGAGTCGACAATTCACCGTAGTAGGGACGCACTTCGTCCGGCACGTCAGCCGGCTCGTCGCCCTGCGACGCATAGCGATCATGAACGCGGTAGGCGTCGTCGCGGGAAGCGCACCACCGGTCGAAGCCGTCCGAGGCCAGCGTGCTGTACGCCCGCGGGCTGTCGGGGGTGGAGCCGGCGACGACCGACGTGACCATGCCGCCGCGCACGAGCACCGAGGCTTCGTTCCCGACGACCTCCGCGACGCCGCGGAGCGACGCCACGAGCGTGCCGCCACGATCGTCCGTCGCGATCCGGAACTCACCCTCGCCAAGGAGATAGATCGAGGCGTCCCGCGTGTCGATGCGGAACTCCTCTTTTTCGCCCAGGCGCGAGGTGATGCGCATGACGCCGTCGTTCAGCGCGAGCACCGTGTTGTCTTGGAACTTCGCGGAGGCGTTCGGCAGCGATTGGAAGACGACCTCGCCGCCCTGATCGATTCTCACCGTCGACCCGCCGGCGAGCTGGACCTCGACCCGCTGGTCCCGATCGGTGCGCAGCGTGTCCCCGGGGAACAGCGGGGCGTTGACGCTCGCGTTGTCGGATTCGGCGCTCTCGGTGTCGGCGCGCACGATGGTGGCGCCGGCGTCGGCGGAGCGGACGCGGCCGTAGGCGCCGGACTGGTAGCCGTCGCCGTAGCCGTCCTCGTCGGTTGCTTGAGCGTAAACCGGAGCGCAAAGCCCGAGGGTCAGGGTCATTGCGGCGGCGGTCGTCATCGTTCGGATCACGTTTTTCATGGCGTCCTCCCGGGGATCACCCCTATGGGACGGCCGTTCCTACTGCACCCCGCGTGCCACGCGGCCATCGGGAAGAAAGCCGAGCAGGAACGTTGCTTTCCGCGGAGCGCGGGGCGCATCGCCGCAGCGTCTTGAGGACGGCGGTGTCACCCGCACGGGACGATCACGTTGACGCTCGTTTACGGCCGATGCTACCGTCCGGCCATGGCGCGCCGGCCGATCGTTCTGTATCCGGATCCGATTCTCCTGACTCCGACCGCACCTGTCCAACAGGTCGACGATGAAATCGCGGCGCTCGTTCGCGACATGGTCGAGACCATGCACGCGGCTCCGGGAATCGGGCTGGCCGCGAACCAGGTCGGCGTCTCGAAGCGCGTGTGCGTCGTGGATCTTTCCGTGGGCGAGAAGGAAGAAGATCTCCACGTCTTCATCAACCCGAGGATCGTCGAGGCCAGCGGGAGCGAGGTCGCGGAGGAGGGCTGCCTCTCGTTCCCGGACGTCCACCTCGACATCGAGCGGCCGTTCCTCGCGACGGTCGAGGCGCAGGGCTTGGACGGCAAGACGTTCACGATCGCAGCGAGGGGGCTTCTGGCCCGCGCGATGCAGCACGAGATCGAGCACCTCGAAGGACGCGTTTTTCTGCAGAACCTGTCCCCGCTGAAGCGCGAGCTGATGAAGCGCCAGATCAAGAAGCGGATCAAGACCGGGGACTGGGTTGCCACCGTCGAGCGGCCGCAGGTTCCGTGAGGGTCGTGTTCATGGGCACGCCGGACGCGGCGGTGCTCGCGCTCGACGCCATTCTCGCCGCGGGGCACGACGTCCCGCTGGTCGTCACGCGGCCCGATCGCCCGGTGGGACGCAAGAAGACGCCGCAGGCTCCTCCCGTCAAGGCCTTCGCGACCACCCGCGGCTTGCGCGTGATCCAGCCGGACGGCGTGCGCTCTCCCGAGTTCGTCGAGGCGATCGTGACGGCTTCGCCCGACGCGCTGGCCGTCGTTGCCTTCGGTCGCATCCTCACGCGGCGCGTCCTTCACGCGGCGAGGCACGGCGCCATCAACCTCCATTTCTCGCTCCTGCCGCGTTTCCGCGGCGCGGCGCCCGTTTCGTGGGCACTGGCTTCGGGTGAGGCCGTCACCGGGGTGACGACGTTTCGCATCGACGAGGGGCTCGACACCGGCGACCTGTTGGGACAGCGGCAGGTTCTGATCGCGCCGGGAGAGCACGCGCCGGCGCTCCTCGCCCGGCTCGCGGCGACGGGTGCGACTCTTCTCGTCGAGACGCTCGCCGGCCTCGCCGCCGGGTCGATCCGGCCGACGCCGCAGGATCACGATCGGGCGACGACCGCACCGATCCTCACGCCTCGGGACGGAGCGTGGGATCCGTCGTGGAACGCGCGCGAGCTCGAAGGGCGCGTGCGCGGGTTCGACCCCTGGCCCGGCGTCTGGGCGAAGCGCCAAGGAAAACGGGTCCGCTTCGTCGATGCGCACGCGCTGCCTGACGCGATCGCGCAGGGCGTCCCCGGCGCCGTCCTCGCACTGGACGGCGAGGGCATCCGGTTGTCCTGCGCCGGCGGGACGGTCGCTCTGGTTGATTCGGTTCAGCCCGACGGGGGCCGTGTGATGCGCGCGCGTGAGGCGGTCAACGGACGCCTTCTGTGTCCGGGAGATCGGATTGAGCGACCCGAACCCGCGGCGTGAGGCGTTCAGGATCCTGAGACGGGTCGAGGATGCCGGCGCATTCGCGTCGGTGCTGCTTGCGGGCAGCGCCGCCCGGCTTCGCGATCCGCGTGAGGTTGCGCTCCTCACGGAGGTCGTCCTCGGCGTGCTGCGCCGTCGCGCGCCGCTCGATCACGCCATCACCCAAGCCGCCGCGCGGTCCGTCGACCTCCTCGACCGCGAGGTGCTCACCGCGATCCGCATCGGGGCGTACGCTCTCCTGTTCCTCGATCGCGTTCCCGACTTCGCCGCGGTCGACACAGCGGTCGCGCTCGTGAAGGAGGCGGGACACGCGAAAGCGGCCGGCTTCGCGAACGGTGTGCTGCGGAAAATCGCGCGCGAGCGCTCCGCTCTGTTGCCGCCGCCGCCGGCGACGGGGGATGTCGAGGCGCTGGCGCTCTTCCGCTCGCATCCCGTCTGGTGGACGCGGCGTCTCGTAGACCGGCTCGGCTGGGATCGATCGGACGCGCTGCTCGCGGCGAACAACGAGCCCGCGGCCACCGTGCTCGCCCCGTGGCCCCCCGCCGGATCGTGGGCGGCGCTTGCGGAAGCCCTCGCCGCCGACGGGGTCCTGGTCGAGGCCTGCCGTTTCGTCCCCGGCGCGCTGCGCGTCGTTTCCGGCGTCCCCCAGCGCGCGAAGTCGTTCCGCGAGGGGGCCTTCTGGATTCAGGACGAAGCGTCCCAGCTCGCGGTTTCCCTCTTCGGCGACGCGGTGGGGCCGCGCGTCCTCGATGCGTGCGCGGCCCCCGGAGGAAAGACGCTCGCTCTCGCCGCGCGCATGCGCGAAGGCGGGCTCGTGGTCGCCGCGGACCGGCACGCGAAGCGGCTGTCGCGCTTGACGCAGAACGTCCTGCGCCTCCGAGCCGGAAACGTCGTCGCGCTCGCCTGTGACATGACCAAGCCGTCGCCGCTGGCCCGTCTGTTCGACGAGGTCCTCGTGGATGCGCCGTGCAGCGGAACCGGAACGCTGCGCCGCCACCCGGAGATCAAGTGGCGCCTGAAGCCCGACGAGCTGCCCCTCTTGGCGGCGCGACAACGGGGGATCCTCAGCGGAGCCGCCGATCTCGTGCGCCCGGGCGGGCGGCTGGTGTACTCGGTCTGCTCGATCGAGCCCGAGGAGGGGGACGACGTGGTCTCGGCGTTTCTGGCGAATCGGCCGCAGTTTTTTCGCGACGATCCTCGAAGCGGCCTCAGCGTCGCGGCGAAGACGAAAGTCGGCGACGATCTCGCCGCACGGACCAGCCCGTTGGATGACGGGATGGACGGCTTCTTCGCGGTGCTGCTGACGCGCCGCTCCGAGTGATTGTAGGATGGCGGATCACGGAGGTTGGACATGAAGGCAATGATGGGTTGCGGCGTCGTGGCGCTGATCCTGATCGTCCTGGTCGGCGGGCTGTTCGTCTGGGGCGTCGGCGTCAATAACGGTCTCGTGCGGAACCAAGTGGCCGTCGACGCGGCTTGGTCTCAGGTCGAAAACGTCTATCAGCGGCGGCTCGACCTGATCCCGAATCTCGTGGAGACGGTCAAGGGCGCGGCCAACTTCGAAAAGGGAACCCTCCAGGCGGTCATCGAGGCGCGCGCCAAGGCGACGCAGATGGTCGTCAGCCCCGAGGTCTTGAACGATCCCGCGAAGTTCCGCCAATTCCAACAAGTCCAGGGCGAGCTGTCGGGGGCCCTCTCCCGCCTCATGGCTGTCGCCGAGGCCTACCCCGATCTCAAGGCGAACCGGAACTACCTCGAGCTGCAGTCCCAGCTCGAGGGAACCGAGAACCGGATCGCTCAGGAGCGGATGCGGTTCAACGCGACGGTGCAGACGTACAACACGGGCATCCGCGTCTTCCCCGCGTCGCTCGTCGCGAACTTCCGAGGCTTCGGCAAGAAGGAGTTCTTCTCCGCCGACGCCGGGGCCGAAAAGGTCCCGCAGGTGAAGTTCTGATCCGTCGCGTCGGCGTCTCGCTCGCATGCGCCCTCGCCTCCGCGGTCCTCGCGTCCCCGGCGGGAGCCTTCGAGATTCCCGCGAAGCCTTCGGCACGCGTCAACGACTACGCACGAGTCCTCGACGACGCTTCCCGGGCGACGATCGAGGAAAAACTCGCCGGGTTCGAGCTTCAGACCTCGAATCAGCTGGTCGTCGCGCTCATCCCGTCGCTCGACGGTGACGCCATCGAAGACGTCACGGTTCGCGTCGTCGAACGCTGGGGGCTTGGCCAGAAGGACAAGAACAACGGGGTCCTCCTCCTCATCGCGGTCAAAGACCGCAGGGCGCGCATCGAGGTCGGCTACGGGCTCGAGGACCGCCTGACCGACGCGCTCTCGAGGCGGATCCTCGAGGACCGGCTCTTCCCCGCGTTCCGTCAGGGCGACTATGGGGCTGGCGTTCTCGCGACGTGCGATGGGATCATCGCGGCGACGCGCGGCGCCTACGTGGCCGCGCCTCGCCGACGCCGAGGAACTCCTCTCACGGCCGCGATCGTCCCGCTCGCGATCTTGGTGGTGTTCATCCTGATGGGGCTCCGCGGCGGAAGCGGATTGACCGGGGGCGGCCGGCGGCGCTACTACCGCAGTGGGCCGATCTGGTGGGGCGGTGGGGGCGGCTTCGGCGGTGGCGGTGGCGGTGGCGGCGGCGGCGGTTTCGGCGGGTTCTCCGGTGGCGGCGGCATGTCGGGTGGCGGCGGCGCCTCGGGATCATGGTGACGGCGATGACGTGGTGGCGCGCTCCGGTGCGGCGGCTTCTTTCCGAGGAGGACGAATCCAGGGTGATCGCCGCCATCCGGGCGGCCGAAGCGCGGACCTCCGGAGAGATTCGCGTGCACGTCGAACGCCGGTGCGCCGGAAGCGCCACGGCTTCTGCTGAGCGCTGGTTCCGCCGGTTGGGCATGGACGCGACCGCGGAGCGCAACGGAATCCTCTTCTACGTCGCGGTCGATGACCGGGCCTTCGCGATCGTCGGCGGCGCCGGGATCCACGCCAAGGTCGGCGATCCGTTTTGGGAGACGCTGCGAGACGCGATGCGCGACGCCTTCGCCAAAGGGGAGCCGGCCGCCGGGCTCAAGCGTGCTATCGACGAGGCCGGCTTGCGCCTCGCGGAGCACTTCCCCCGCCGGGGCGACGACCGGAACGAGCTCCCGGACGAGATCTCGTACTGATGGACTGGAAACGGGCCTCGCGCGCGGTCTTGTGGGTCGTCGGGGGCGGTGCGGTCGTCGGCGCCGTCGGGCTTGCGTCGTTTTGCGTCGCGCTGCGCTCCGACCGCCGCTCGAATCTCGTGGAGGTTCCCGATTGGATCGGTCGGGGGCGCGACGAGGCACTCGCGCAGGCCC
>JAYUCM010000138.1:0-12040 GCA_043740355.1 Acidobacteriota bacterium
GTGTCGCCCCAGGTTGCGGTGTCGCCCCAGATGGCTGTGTCACCCCAGGTTGCGGTGTCCCCCCAGATGGCTGTGTCGCCCCAGGTCGCGGTGTCCCCCCAGATGGCGGTGTCGCCCCAGGTTGCTGTGTCGCCCCAGGTTGCGGTGTCCCCCCAGGTCGCCGTGCTCGCCTCGAAAAGCGATGATGTGCGGGTCAGCGAGAAACCGCCCACGGTGTTTCGTTGAACGACCGGCGACGCGCTGTTGAACCGAACCGCGCGGAAGTTGCCGGTCATGGCCACGGCGTGGACGAGGTTGAGGTAGCCCGCGCCAACGGCGAAGCGGTCGGCGCCCGGCAGGCGGTCGGCCGAGTAGAGCAGGATAGCCTTCACTTGGTCGGGCGTCAGACGCGGATTCCGTTGCAACAGGATCGCAATCGCGCCGGAGACCACAGCCGTCGACATGCTGCTGCCGGAGAGCTCAATCCGGTCCTTCGACACGACCCGCTCTGGATAGAGCCGCGCCAGCGTCGTTCCCGGGGCGAGCGACGACACGATGCGATTTCCCGGCGCGACCAGATCGGGCTTGAGGATGTGGTCGCCGAAGGACGGACCCCTGCTGCTGTACGTCGTGATGATGTCGTCCCCGCGATCGGAGGTGTTCAGATCGTTCATCGCTCCGACGGTCAAGACGTAGGGGTCGCTCCCGGGAGCGTTGACCGTGAAGTGTCCGTCACGACCGCGATTGCCGGCCGATGCCACGACGACGAGGCCGGCGGCCCACGCCCGTTCGACCGCGTGCGCGAGAGGATCGGTGCGGTACGACTCCGCGGGGGGGTGGCCGAACGAGAGGTTCAGAACGCGGATGCCGTAGGCGCTCCGGTGGGCGATCGACCAGTCGACGGCTTCGATGACGTTACTGACGTACCCTTGACCGTTCTCGTCGAGGACCCGCAACGAGACGAGATTCGAGGCGGGCGCGACGCCGCGCACGGAGCCTCTGGCGCCGGATCCGCCGATCGTTCCGGCGACGTGCGTTCCATGACCGAACGCGTCGCTGCTCAAACGCACACCGGTGAAATCGACGCTTGCGAGTACGCGCGCCGCCGGCACCGCGGTGTTCGGCGTGAGTCCGGAGTCGATGACCGCAACCGTCACGCCCTTTCCCGTGTAGCCCAGGTACTTCGACAGCAGGTCGGCACCGATGGTGGGCACCGCGATGTCCATCGTCGCAACGACCTTGCGATCGGGCGAAATGCTCGCCACTCGACCGTCCGCCTCGAGGCTCTCGATCTGTCGACGCGAGAGCGAAGCGACAAGCGTCCGCGAGCCGGCCAAGCGACGGGCCGCCCGGCCGCTCTTCGAGACGAGAGCTTGAACGCCCGGCTCGTCGAGCCCCGGTGAGTATGTGACGATAACGCGCTGATCGTGCGCCAGCGTCATCGATTCGCGAAGGTCAGGGGCCAGCTTGTCCGGTCGGCTCGCGGCGGCGGCCCAAGGCGAAGCGAGGCTGACGGCCACCAGGAGCCCGCTTGCGAAGATTCGTTGTGTTGCTTTCATCGTCCTATCCCCCAAATTGGCCCGCGCCCCAAGCGCGTTCCGGCCACCATAGGAGCAACGGACAGGCCGCTCCGTTTCGCGTGAAGGGGCCCAGTCGGGTTAACGTACTGACCCGGAATGAGTTATGTCTCTTCGATCGAACGCAGGGAGTCGGATTGCGTAGCCGGCGCCTCATCTCAGGATGAGACGACGGCTAATCCTGATCGCGACAAAGGGCTGGAACGACCCATTTTCCGATGTAACGATCGCATCGAACATCGATATCTCAGGGTGAGACGAGCCGAACGATCCAACCGTTGACCACGCAGCGCAAATGATCCTTGAGGTGCTCTATGCCTCCGCGTAGACTTGCCCTATTCGTTCAATGGAATGTGAATGGCGGAGGGGTCCCGAAATGTATAGATCCAATGAGGACGTCGCGCGCCGTGTGTACAGGGCGCTGAAGACGCCGACGGACAACAGCCCGCGCACGGACCCTATCCTGGCGTTCCATTTCAAAGGCAAAGAGGACTACATCATGCTCCGCTGCAACAAGGCGCCGGAGTTGTCCATCAAGGGGAAGGACCAAACGGCGGGTGAGGTGAAGTTCTTCGCCTACAGCGACTTTTCGGACTTTGTCGAGGCCGACGTCCTATTCAAGCTCCGGGAGGAAATCATCCTCGTCGAGCTCTACCGCAAGGGCGCCATCGAGGCCCAGTCGTTCAGGTCGTGGACGGAATTCGAGCGTTGGCTCGAAACGCTCGACGAGAACGGCGTTCAGATTTCGCTGAAGCTACCGTGTCTCGTCTATTCCGCAGTGAGGAATCAACCACCGTCGATGCAGAACTTCATCGTGGAAGCGATCAAGAAGGCGCTGAAGACCGGACTTGACTAGTCGGAGGTGCGCCGCGCTCTAGGCCCGACCTATCCGCGGGGCCGCCCGGCGAAGCCGAACGAGGCCATCACGAATTGCCTCCGCGCCGTCGTCGCCGCCGAGCTTTTCAAGGATGGCCTCGAGACGGAGGCGGAGCAGACGTCGGGCCTCATTCAGGTTGACGCGTCCCAGTACCGTGCCTTCGGGACCGATGACGGTTACCTGGTGGTCGCGCAGGAGCGAGACCCCCTCTTTCGACGTGGGATCGACGATGCGAACGAGGCGCCAGCCGAGTCGCTCCTCGATAGGACCCGGCCTTCCGACGCCGGTGATCGTCGCGCGAAAAGTCCCGCGCGCCAGCGGGGTGACGGCACCATCGTCCATGGGTGAAGCGTAACACGTTCCGGCCGTGGAACTCACGCTTCGGGTCTCTCGAGTGCCGAGGTCACCGTTCCGGAAGGCTGTCGGCATGGGGGAGCCAAACCGGCTCGTCCCCACCGTCGTCACCGATGCTGACGCCCTTGAACTGCACCGTTCGGTTCCTTCCGGCCGCCTTCGCTTGGTAGAGCGCTTGGTCGGCGTGGAGGATCAGGTCGTTCCCGATCGTACCGTCGACCGGAAACTGGGCGACACCGCCGCTGATCGTGATCCGTCCGTCGGGTTGTGATTCGGAGCGTGCGAACTTCGTCGACTCGATCGCGGCACGTATCCGCTCTGCGGCAGCGAACCCCTCGGGGCCGCGCGCTCCGGGCATCGCAACGATGAACTCTTCCCCGCCGTAGCGGCAGGCTAGGTCGCCCGGACGAAGATTGTCGCGAAGCACTTGAGAGACGTTCTTCAAGATCTCGTCTCCGGCGAGGTGGCCGTTGGTGTCGTTGTACTTCTTGAAGAAGTCGATGTCGAAGATGAAGATGGACAGCGCGGCACCCTCGCGCTCCGCGGCGTTGATCAGGAGCCCCAGCTTCTGGCTCATGAAGTAGCGCTTGTTCAGGAGTCCGGTCAGGCCATCGTGGTTGGCGAGATCGCGAAGCTGCCGCGTGCTGCGCGAGTTGGTGTAGGCGATCGAGGCGAGGTTCGTCACCATCTGCAGCATGGCCTTCTCGTCGCGTGGGCGCGATAGGGGATTGCCGATGCACAGCACGCCGAGCAGCCGGTCCTTCCCGTCGTCGTGATGAACGAGCGGCCCGATGAGGTCGAGCCGCAGCGACGGATGGTTGTTTTCGATCGCGCGTCCTTCGGTGCGGGTCATGTTGAGCCAGTCCTCGGCGAGCATCTCGACCTTTGCGTTGGCGACCCACCCGATCTTCCCGTCGCCGACGGTGATCTTCGCCGCTGAGGGCGGGATGTTCGCGGCGCCGGAGCGATCAACGAGGTGGAGAACCTGACCACGATCGCCGTGACCCGCGGACGGGTGGACGAGGTACAACAGCTTCTGCTCGGGTTCGAAGATCGAGTCCACAAGCGCAAAGACCAGCCGGGGAATCTGGCGCTCGTCGAGATCCGAGCGGTTGAGATCGCGGGCGAGGCTCGGCAACAGCCGGGTGAAGCTCGAGAGCGCGCGTTGCTCGCTCCTGAGCTTGGCGAGCTGCCGCGACTGGTCCCGCGACTGGTTTTCCAGCCGAGCGACTTCCGCCTCCACGCGGTTGAGATCGCCGACGAGCCGCGACCGTCCGAGGCGGCCGACCAAAACTCCGAAGCCGATGCTCAAGACCGCCGCCGCGACGGGCGCGAACGTGCTCACCATATTCAAAAGGCTCGCCATCACGCGCGCGGACCCCCTCCCGACGTGCAGCACGCCGACCCTCGGCGCCGCGTCCGCGATGCAATGTGTGTCTTCCAAGCGGCCGAGGCAAGCCGGTCACCTTTTAGGCCTTCCGGTAGTATGCCGTCGTGCTTCGGGTCAACGAGATCTTCCATTCGATCCAGGGGGAGTCGAGCCACGCGGGCCGCCCCTGCGTCTTCGTCCGACTGACCGGCTGCAACCTGCGCTGTGTCTGGTGCGACACGGCCTACGCGTTTCACCAAGGCTCCGCCTGGACCGTGGACGAGGTCGTGGACCGGGTGGCGACCTATGCATGCAAGTTGGTCGAAGTAACCGGGGGTGAGCCGTTGCTTCAACCCGAGGCCATCGATCTGATGCGCGCGCTGCTCGCTCGCGGACACGACGTGCTGCTCGAGACCGGAGGCAGCCTGCCGATCGAGCCCGTACCGGAAGGGGTGCAGCGCATTGTCGACGTCAAATGTCCGGGGAGCGGCGAGAGCGATCGCAACCGATGGGAGAATTTGGACGCGCTGCGACCGGGGGACGAGTTGAAGTTCGTCATCGCGGACCGCACCGACTACGACTGGGCGGTCGGCGTGCTTCGCTCCCGCGCGCTGCACGAGCGAGCGCCGGTGTTGTTCTCGGCCGTGCAGGAAAGCACGCTCGCCGGCGAGCTCGCGCGCTGGGTGCTGGACGATAGGCTCCCCGTACGCGTCCAGTTGCAGATGCACAAGGTCCTGTGGCCCGATGCGGCGCGCGGCGTGTGATGCGTCCCGCGGTCGTGCTCCTGTCCGGTGGACTCGACTCCGCGACGTGCCTCGCCTGGGCGCGTCGTGAGGGATACTCCGTACATGCGCTCACCGTGGACTACGGCCAGCGGCACGCAATCGAGGTCGAACGCGCCGCCGTCGTCGCGCGGCGCCTCGGAGCCGCGTCGCATCGCATCCTCGCGATCGATCTGTCCTTCCTGTCGGGTTCCGCGTTGACCGACAGGAGCATCACGGTGCCGAAGGCTCGCAGCGCCGCCGAGATGGGTTCGGGAGTCCCGTCGACTTACGTGCCCGCGCGCAATACCGTCCTCCTCGCGCTCGCGATGGCGTGGAGTGAGTCGCTCGGCGGCCGCGACTTGGTGATCGGCGTCAACGCGGTCGACTACAGCGGTTATCCCGATTGCCGGGTAGCTTTCCTGCGCGCGTTCGAGACGCTCGCCGGCTGCGGGACGAAGGCGGGAGCCGAGGGGAAGGAATGGCGTATCCATGCGCCGCTCGTCGACCTTTCGAAAGCCGAGATCGTTCGACGTGCGGTGGACTGGGGCGTGCCCTACGCTGCGACGATCTCATGCTACGACCCCGGCGTATCGGGGGTGCCGTGCGGCGCGTGCGATGCGTGCCTGATCCGCGCGCGCGGATTCCGCGAAGCAGGAGTCGAGGATGAGGCGTTCGACCGTTGAACCGCCCGTCAGTCGCGCGGCGACCGCTCCTCGTCGATCGTCTCGGCAAGTTGGTTGACGGAGGTCGCGAGATCCTGAAGATGGTCGCCCCTCCGAAGTCGAACACGGATATCCGAACCGCCATCGCGGATCGCGTCGACGGCGCGGCGGATTGCGTAGGCGGCCCCAGCGGTTCGGTGGGACTCCAAGACGCCGACGAGGATCACGCCGCCCAGGAAGACGGCTGATCCCAGGAAAAGCAGCGCCCACGACGTCCGATCCTGTCCGGCGAGCAAGGGGTGGACGGCGATCGCCTCCGTCGCTGCCGCCGCTTGGTCCTGGAGGATGAGCGATGTGTTGAGCAGGACTAGAAGCACGAGCGCGACCGCTCCGACGAGGACGCTCGCGCGCATCTGGTAACGCGCATCCACCACGAATTGACGGCGGCGCCAACCCGAAAGCCCACCGCCGGGCACAGCGCCCGCAGGTCTCGCGTCGTCCGGTCGAGGCTCAGGCAAGGGGATGGCCTCCGCCCAAAAACATAGTGGCCCGCGGCAGGGGGGGTCAAGGGCGCTGGCCGTTTGGGGAGCCCCCTTTCGGACCGTGGTGGCGACCTGTTAGGATTCAACGGCGGTGGGGGGTTCCGCCCCCCACCTCGACGGAGGCCCGGAATGGAGCAGAAGATCGTCGTCAATATGCGCGGCGGGGCGGTACACAAGGGCGTCACGCATGACTTTTCGCCGAAGCGGGAGGCGTTCCACGTGCTTCCGGCGGAGGGCGGAGGCGTACCAGTTCGGGTCAACATGAACGACATGAAAGCGATGTTCTGGGTCAAGGACTACCTGGGAAATCGTGACTTCGTCGCGCGCCGCGATTTCGATCCCGGGCGTGCCGCGGAGGGCCGGCGCGCGATCCTCACCTTCGTCGACGATGAGACGATGTGGGGCACGGTGACGGAGGATGACCCCTCGCTTCCGGGATTTTTCTTCGTGCCGTCCGACGAGCGGGACAATAACGTGAAGATTTTCGTCATTCGCAAATGGCTGAAAGAGCTACGCTGGGCGCCATGAGAGCGGCAAGGAGGACGTGTTGAACAAGGCCGAACTCACCGACAAGTTGATCGAACGAACCGGGCTGGCTGCGCGGGACGCCCGCGCGGCGATTGACGCCATCTTCGATCCGGACCCTGCGATTGGGCTGATCGCCGCCTCGCTCGTCGCGGGGGAGAAGATCGCAATCAGCGGATTCGGGACCTTCGAGGCCAGGGGACGCAAAGCTCGCGCGGGGCGCAATCCCCACACCGGGGAAACCCTTGACATCCCCGCGACGCGGGCTCCGGCGTTCAAAGCCGGGAAGCCGCTCAAGGAAACCCTGAAGGGCTGACACCCGCGCACCCCCGCGGGCGATCGCGCGAACGCTCATGACCGCAAAGCGCAGGGACGCGTCCGCGCCCGAGAAGGGATCACCTGGGAGGCGTGCAAGATCACGCCGGCGACGCTGGGTCATCGGGGTCGGCGTGCCGCTCGCGGTCGGAGCGGCGATCCTCGTCCTGGCCGTTTTCACACAGATCACGCTCACGTTCGAAGGCCGGTTGTGGACGCTTCCGGCGCGGGTCTACTCGGCGCGCCTCCACCTCGTGACCGGCCAAACGGTCGACGCCAGCGCGTTCGTCGCGCGGCTCGATCGCTGCGGCTACGCGCGTGTCGATACAGCGCCCTCGCAACCCGGCCAGTACCGACGCCGCGGATCGGGTGTCGATCTGTTCGTGCGAGGATTTGCGGGGGGCGACAGCCCCGTCGCGGCCAGGCGCGTGGCCCTCTCGTTCGACCGCGATTCGCGCGCGTCGATGCGCGACGAGCGCGGACGCCAGGTCGCATCGTTGGACCTCGAACCCGAGCTGCTCTCTCTCGTCTTCGGCCAACAGCAGGAAGAGCGGATGATCGTCCCGCTCGCCGAGATTCCGAAGAATCTGGTCAACGCCGTGCTCGCTGCCGAAGACGCGCGCTTCTACCGGCACGCGGGCATCGATCCGCTCGCCGTGTTGCGGGCGGCGTTCACCAACGTGAGAAGCGGACGGATCGTCCAAGGCGGCAGCACGATCACGCAGCAAACGGTGAAGAACCTTTACTTCGGCCAAGAACGGACCTGGTGGCGCAAGGCTCGCGAAGCGCTGATGTCGGTGATTCTCGACGCGCGCTACTCGAAGGACCGCATCCTCGAGGTGTACCTCAACGAGGTCTACCTCGGACAACGCGGGTCGGTCTCGATCTGCGGCGTGCAGGCCGCCTCACGTTATTTCTTCGGCCGCAACGTCTCGGACCTGTCGCTCGCCGAGGCGGCGACGTTGGCCGGGCTGATCCGCAACCCAGGCGGCTACAACCCGTTCACGCATCCGGACCGTGCGGTGGAGCGTCGCGACCTCGTGCTGGACGCGATGCTCGACGAGGGATTCGCGGAAAAGCAGCCGGTAGCCAAGGCCAAGACCGAGCCCCTGCGAGTCGCTAGCGGCGGCGCAGGTTACGCGCGCGCGCCGTACGTCGTCGATTTCGTCCGGGCGCAGCTCGCGGAACTCTACTCCGCGCAGGTCCTTGCGGAAAACGGGCTCGAGATCTTCACGACCATCGATACGCTCGTCCAGGCGCGCGCGGAAGCGGCGTTGGAGCGTGGACTCACCCGCCTCGAGGCGGACGTTCCGCTCGTCCGCCGCCAGAAGACACGCCGCCGGTTGCAGGGCTGCGTCGTCGTGACCGATCCGCGCTCCGGCGCGATCCTCGCGCTCGTAGGCGGGCGCGACTACCAGGACAGCCAGTTCAATCGCGCGACGCAGGCGCGGCGACAGCCGGGGTCGTGTTTCAAGCCGTTCGTGTATCTCGCGGCCTTCGAGGCCGCGATGGCGGGGGAGGACGGCGGGCTCACGCCGGCATCGATCCTCGACGACAGCCCGTTCGCGCTCGTCAGCGGAGGCCAGATCTGGCGTCCCGCCAACTACGACGGCGATTTTCTCGGTCCTCTGTCGGCGCGCGCGGCGCTCGAGGGGTCCAGGAACGTCCCGACCGCGCGCGCGGCGCAAGCGGTCGGGATGAAAAACGTGATCGCGGCGGCAAAAGCGTGCGGCTTCAGCGAGCGCTTCGATCCCCTGCCGTCGTTGGCACTCGGCGCGCAGGAGGTCACGCCCCTCGAGCTCGCGACCGCGTACGGCACGTTGGCGACGCTCGGTCTGCGCGTTCAGCCGCGGATCATCCAGGAGGTCGAGGCGCGCGACGGACGCAAGCTCGAGAAGAGATTGCCCGACGTGCGGGAGGCCGTGAACCCGGAGGCGGCCTATCTCGTCGATGACGTGTTGCGCGGTGTCTTGACCCGAGGCACCGCGGCGTCCGCGGGTGCCTTGGGATTCCGCGGAGACGCCGCGGGCAAGACCGGGACCACCGACGACACCCGTGACGCGTGGTTCGTCGGCTTCACGCCCGAGATGCTGGCGCTGGTCTGGGTGGGGTACGACGACAACGCGAAGACGGGCTTGACCGGGGCAGTCGGGGCTCTGCCGATCTGGGTCGAGTTGATGATGCACACGCAGCACCGTTGGGCCGGTTCGACGTTTCCAGAGCCCCCGGGGATCGTGCGACTCGAGATCGACCCGGAGAGCGGCGAACAGGCGACCGACGGTTGCCCGGACCGGGTCGAGGAGGTTTTCGCGCAGGGCACGGAGCCGGGCCCCTGCACGCTGCACCAGAACGCGTTCCGGCGATGGTGGAACAAGCTGTTCCACCGGCCCCGCGGCCCGTCCCAGAACTAGCCTTCCTTGTCCTCGTATTTCTTCTTGAGGGCCTCGACCACCGCCGGATCGGCAAGGGTCGTCGTGTCGCCGAGGGTCTTCCCTTCCGCGATGTCGCGCAGCAGGCGGCGCATGATCTTTCCGGACCGGGTCTTGGGAAGATCGGCGGAGAACAGCACCTGCTCCGGGCGCGCCAGGCTTCCGATCTTCGTTGCGACGTGCTCCTTCAGCTCGGCGGCCAGCGCAAGGCCCGGCTCACGCCCGTCGCGCAGGGAGACGAAGGCGACGATCGCCGTCCCCTTCAGCTCGTGCGGCACGCCGACCACCGCGGCTTCGGCGACGGCGCGGTGATCGACGAGCGCCGATTCCACCTCCATCGTTCCCACCCGGTGTCCGGCGACGTTCATGACGTCGTCCACGCGACCCAGAAGCCAGAAGTAGCCATCGGCATCACGCTTCGCGCCGTCCCCCGTGAAATAGGTGAAACCATCCCAACGGCTCCAATAGGTCTCGAGAAACCGCTGGCGGTCGCCCCAGATCCCGAGGGTCATCGCGGGCCACGGCGCGGTGAGCGCGAGATAGCCCCCGCCGACCGGAACGACCTCGCCGCGTTCGTTGAGAATCTCGGCATGGACTCCTGGGAACGCGCGGGTCGCCGAGCCTGGCTTGGTCGACGTGATGCCGGGGAGCGGCGTGATCAGGATCTGGCCGGTTTCGGTTTGCCACCAGGTGTCGACAATGGGACAGCGCCCGTTGCCGATGACGTCCCGGTACCACATCCACGCCTCGGGGTTGATCGGTTCCCCCACCGAGCCGATAAGCCGCAGTCGCGAGAGATCGTGCTTGCGCGGCCACTCGTCCCCCCACTTCATGAAAGCGCGTATCGCGGTCGGGGCGGTATAGAAGACGGTCACGCCGTAGCGCGCGCAGATCTCCCAGAATCGATCCCGGTCGGGCCAATCGGGAGCGCCTTCGTAAAGGACGACCGTAGCGGCAGCCGCCAGCGGGCCGTAGACGACGTACGAGTGGCCGGTCACCCAACCGATGTCCGCCGTGCACCAAAAGACGTCTTCGTCCTTCAAGTCGAACACCCACTTCGTCGAAGCGTAGGCGCCGGTCAGATAGCCGCCCGTTCCGTGGGTGATCCCCTTGGGCTTCCCGGTCGTACCGGACGTATAGAGGATGAACAGCGGGTCGTTCGCGTCCATCTCCTCCGGCTCGCACCACGCGGGCGCCTCCTGCATGAGTCGGTGATACCAATGGTCGCGCCCCTCTTTCATCCGGAGGGGGAAATCGCCTCGTTTGACGACGACGACATGCCGGATGCAGGGCGTTTCGCGAACGGCGTAGTCCGCGTCGTGCTTGAGGGGGAGAAGGCCTCCGCGCCGGTAGCCTCCGTCCGCGGTCACGAGAACCTTCGCATCCGCATCGAGGATGCGGTCGCGCAGCGACTCAGCGGAAAATCCTCCGAATACGACGTTGTGGATGGCCCCGATGCGTGCGCAGGCGAGCATCGCCACGACCGCTTCCGGGATCAGCGGCAGGTAGATCGCGACGCGGTCGCCTTTCGTCACGCCCAGGCCGCGCAAAACGTTTCCGAATGCGTTGACCTCGCGCCAGAGATCGAAATAGGTCCACGTCCGCCGGTCGCCGGGCTCGCCTTCCCAGATCAATGCCGCCTTGTTCCGGCGAGGCCCCAGCAGGTGACGGTCGAGGCAGTTGACCGACGCGTTGATCTTGCCTCCGACGAACCAGCGCGCATCCGGTCCGCGTCCTTGAAGCACCGTGTCCCACGGCTTCTGCCACAGAAGCTCCCGCGCGAAGGATTCCCAGAAAGCCGGCGGGTCCTTGTCGGCGTTTTCGTAGACGGCAGGATCGGCGATGCTTGCCGCATCGCGAAAGGCCTTGGGGGGATCGAAGCGGCGCGTTTCGGCGAGAAGGTCTTCGAGTTCCCCGGTCGCCGGGGGCACGGCTTTACGACCCTTCTTGTCGGACATGAGCGGCTCCTCCAAGGCCAAGGGCGGATGAGTCTAGTCTAGACGGCGTCGAGGTCGCCCACGTACCTACAATGGTTTCGAGGGTCTTGAAGTGCAACGCCAACGGCAGTCGGGACTGACGATAGTCGAGCTTCTCTCGGCGCTTGCCGTGCTCATGGTGCTCGTGTCGGTCGCGGTCCCTCTTGCGAGGTGGGACGAAAAGCGCCGCCGAGAAGTCGAATTGCGCCTCGAGCTGCGCATGATGCGAGATGCCATCGATCAGTACAGAAAGGCCGCCGACGAGGGCAGGATCCAGCAGAAAGACGTCGAGCAGCGGCACCTCCCACTCGATCTCGACGAGCTCGTGGACGGGGTCGACGTCGTCGATCCGGTGACGGCGACGACCCACAAGGTGTACTACCTGCAGCGCATCCCGGTCGACCCCTTTACGGGGGAGACGGAGTGGGGGAAGCGCTCGTATCAGGACGACTGGGACTCGACGTCGTGGGGCGGCGAAAACGTCTACGACGTCTACAGTCTGTTCGACGGGAAGGCGCTCGACGGCACCTACTACAAGGCGTGGTGATCGGTCGTCACGAGACGTCTACAGGAATGGTGCCGAAGGGGGGATTCGAACCCCCACGCCCTTGCGAGCGCCACCCCCTCAAGATGGTGTGTCTGCCAGTTCCACCACTTCGGCGCGGGGGACG
>JAYUCM010000139.1:0-12026 GCA_043740355.1 Acidobacteriota bacterium
GCCGACGATCGCCACGGACTCGCCGGCGGCGACGTCGATGTCGAGCCCGCGCAAGACCTCGAGGATCCGCTCGCCGCTCCGGTAGCGCTTGACGATGCCGCGCGCGGCGAGCATCGGCTCATTCATGGCGGATCGCCTCGACCGGATGAAGTCGGGCGGCCTTGAAGGCCGGGTAGATCGTCGCGCAGAAGGCGATCACCAGGGCCGACAGCCCCACGATCGCGACGTTTTCGGGCCGGTTCGCGAACGGCACGTACGCGATGAAATAGACGTCCGGGTTCAGCCGCATGACGCGGTAGGTGTCGAGCCAGTACGCCGAGACCGAGCCGAGCGTCAGGCCGACCGTGGTCCCGACCACGCCGATCACGACCCCCTGAAGCATGAAGACCGTCGCGATTCCGAACGGGCGGGCGCCCATCGCGGTCAGCGTTCCGATCTCCCGGACCTTGTCGTTCACCATCAGGACCAGGGTCGACACGATATTGAGCGATGCGACGACGACGATCAGTGCGATGGCGATGAACAGGAACAGCTTCTCCGTCTCGAAGGCCTTGAAGATCTCCTTGTTCTGCTCGAGGAGGTCGAGTACGACGAATCGGTCTCCCATCGCGTGCGAGACCGCGAGCTTCATCTCGGAGAGGGCGCGCGGATCCGTGAGGCGCAGCTCGAGCCACGACGCCCGCCCCGGGGCGTCCAGGAGCCGCCTTGCGACGTCGAGGGCGATGTAGGCCCGCTGGGAGTCTTGCGGATAGGCCTCCGTCTTGACGGTTCCGGCGACTTCCAAGACCAGGCTCCGCGGAATCGGAGCGAACGGCGTCAGCCGGACCTTGGGGACCAGAACCCGCACCAGATCGCCCGGGCGCACCGCCAATCGCGCGGCCAGATCGGCGCCCAGGACGACCCCAGGACGACCGTTCTCGCCTCCGCGCGACAGCCCCGCCAACGGATCGCTCCCGGCCCCCACGCCGAAATCGACGACCTGGCCCTGAAGCTGGGGATCGACGCCGTAGATCTCCGCATACGCCGGCGATCCGAGAGCGTCGTTCATGATCATCGCCGGCGTGAAGAGGACGGGGGCCGCGGCCACGACACCGGGGATCACCCGGGCCTTTGCCAGCACGCCGTCCGCGTCGTCGAAGCCGGACTCGGCTTGTTCGATCACCTGGAGGTGTGCGCTCCCGCGAAGGATGCGCTGCCTCATGTCTTCCTCGAAACCCGTCATCAGCGCGAGCGCGATCACCAGGGCCGCCGTGCCGACGGCGACCCCGGCGACCGAGATCATCGTGATGACCGAGAGGAATGTCCGGCCGCGGTGCACACGCAGATAGCGCAGGGCCAGCAGGAGCTCGTAGGGCGCTTTCACGGCCGCTTCACAGGACCCCGGCCTCGATCCCGGCCTCGATCGCACCCGCGGCGGCGGTCGCCCCCGCTTCGGAGCCGAGCGCCCAGACGCGCAGTGTCGAAGGGGCGACCGCATCGAGGCGCGCGATCAGGAGCCCCGAGCCTTCCGGCGCGTCGAGTGTCGCGCCGGCCTCAGGGTCGTCGGCGATCTCGACGCCGGGCGCCGCGCGCCACGCCGCGAGCGCCTCGGGGCGGCCGGAGTGGGCGAGATCGACGTGCAGGGCGACGGCATGTCCGAAGAACGAGGGGACCAGCGCCTGCGACAGGGCAAAGGGGAGATCCGGCGCTCCCAGGAGCGCACGCGTTTCTCGAACGACGCGCGCCGCAGCGGCCTCCTCGCCCAAGGGGAAAAGGTGCTCCGGCAGGACGTTGAAGGCCAGCTGGCGTCCGAAGACATCGGTCGGCGTCGTTTCGAAGCGCAGAAGATGCACGGTCTGCTCGCGCAGCTCTTCGAGACCGGCTTCGCCGAAATCGGACGCGGGGCGGAGGACGAAGGCCGAAACGCGCGCCACGCCGATCGCCCGATGGATCGGCGCCAGAAGCCCGACGAGCAGAGCGGTGACGGCGTGCGGGACGGCGATGAGGCGGGCGTCCTTCGGTTCTGTCGACGCGCCCGCCAGAACCGTTCCCGGAATCGATCCGGTCATGTCGACGACGAGCGTCCCCGACGCCGCGGCCCGAGCGAGACTCCCGGCGTCGTACCCGGGCTCGCAGACGAACACCGCGTCGTACGAGCCCGCGTCCAGCTCGTCCACCGCCTGAACCAGACGCGCCTCGCCGTCGTACTCCGAGAGGACCGCGATCTCGCGCTGATGTCCGAAGAGGACCACCCTGGCCCCCGGGATCCCGCGGTCGGCGAGAGCGGCTTTCAGATGCGCTCCCGCAGGGCTCGCCGCACCCAACACCGCGATGCGCCCGGAGGCGTGATCAGCGATGGGACGCGGCATCGGCGACCTCCTCGGCAGGAGCGCCGCCGAGATCTGCGCGCGGCCCCCCTCGTCCTCGGGAGATCCACCCCGCAAACCATACCGCGGGGCCCCACAAGAGATAGAGGCCGGCGATCACCATCAACGCACGCGGGTGGATCAGGACCGACACGAGCACGAGCACGATCGCCACGACCGAGAGGTACGACCGCGGGCTCCTCAGATCGAGGCCCTTGAAAGAACGATAGCGGACGTGCGAGACCATCAGCAGCGCAGCCGCGGCGACGAGCACGCCGATCAACACCGAGAACCCGAGTTGTGTCGGCGGGTCCGGGAATGCCACTGCGACGCTCGCCACGACCCCCGCCGCAGCCGGCGAAGGGAGCCCCGCGAAGAACCGCTTGTCCGACGACCCATGTTGGATGTTGAACCGCGCGAGCCGGGTGGCCGCGCAGGCGACGAACAGGAACGCGATCAGCCAGCCGACGCGGTGAAACGGCTGCAGCGCCCACTCGTAGGCCATGAACGCCGGCGCGATTCCGAACGAGGAAATGTCGGCCATCGAGTCGAACTCGACGCCGAATTCCGAGGTGGTCCCGGTGAGCCGCGCGATCCGGCCGTCGAGACCGTCGAGAACTCCGGCGGCGATGATGAGGAGAGCCGCGGTCTCGTAGTGTCCGCGCGACGACTCGATGAGGCTGAAGAACCCGCAGCACAGATTGCCCGTCGTGAACGAGGTGGGCAGCAGGTAGATGCCGCGGCGGAGCTTGCGTCGGCCGGCCATGAAATCATCCTCGTGGGGGGCTGAACCGGCACTATAGCGGAGAAGGGACGGACGCTCTACGCGGGCCGAAGGCCCCGGCGCGCGACGACGGTGTTGCCCGCGACGACGCGGTCCCCGACGCCCACGGCAAGCGTCGTCCCGGGAGGGAGGTCGAGATCCACGCGGGAGCCGAAACGGATGATCCCGACGCGCTCCCCCGCGGCAAGCACGCGTCCCGCGGCAACGCGGCAGACGATCCGGCGGGCGATGAGACCCGCGACCAGCGCGAAGCGGACTTCGTTCCCCTCGGGGGTGAGAACGACGATCGCCGTGCGCTCGTTGTGCTCCGAGGCCTCGTCCTTCATCGCGGCGACGAACCGGCCGGGCTCGTGCACGACCGACGTCACGCGTCCCGCGACCGGGCTTCGACACACGTGGACGTCGAAGACGTTCATGAAGATCGAGATGCGCTCGCCGTCCGCTCGGATGATCCTTCCATCGGCGGGACTGACGAACGCCCCGGGATCCTCGGGGGGGCGCCGCTGCGGATCCCGAAAGAAGTTCAGCGTGAACACGAGCAGGATGATGCCGACGACGGCCAGCAAGGGCGCGAACCCGTAGAGGACGAGCGTGAACGCGCCGAGCCCCAGGACGAATGGCCACCCCGCGCGATCCAACGTCATCCGTGGCGGCCCGCGCGACCCGGCCGAGACGCCAAGAGCGACTCGATCTCGTCTTTGACCTTGAGCTTCAGCTTCTTGAGCGTCGCTTCCTCGAACTGCTCGGGCTCCGTCAGAAACCGCCGCCCGGCCAGTACGGCCAACCGCTCGTCCAGCTCACGGTGCTTCTGTGAGAGTCGGCTCAGATTGACATCGTCTTTGTTCCGGCTCATGCGGTTCCTCCTGCCGTGCGTCGAGCGTGAGGGGAACGCGATCGCCGTCGGGCGGCGCGGATCGTGCTGAACGTGGGGATGGCATGCATCGAACGCCGCAACTATAGGCGCGCGGATCGGGGGAGGCAACGGGTCGTCATGCGACGGTTTAGAGGGCGCACGCCAATAGGATGGCGTCCTCGCCCGTGTCCGCGTAATAGCCGCGGCGGCGTCCGACGACCTCGAACCCGAACGCCTCGTAGAGCGCGCGGGCCGGCGCGTTGGAAGGGCGCACCTCGAGGGTCGCGCGCTGACATCCGCGGATGCGCGCGCCCTCGATGAGGTGGCGGAGCAGCACGCTCCCGAGTCCCCGACGCCGCGCGGAAGGCTGGACGGCGAGGTCGTTGATCATCAGCTCGTCGGCGACGATGTGCGCGCAGGCAAACGCCACCACGCCGCCGTCCATTCGACCGACGAGATTCCAGGCCAACGGGTTCTCCTCGATCTCGTACCGGAAATTGGCTTCGGTCCACGGGCTCGTGAACGACATCCCCTCGATGGCGAGCACGCGGGGCAAGTCCGCGACCGTCATCGGTAGGATGGCGACCGGGCCGTCGCTCAACGGCGCTTGACCTCGGCGTCCGCCGGCCGGACATAAAGAGGAATGAGGTCGCCCGCGACGACGCACCCGGCGTGAATCTGCGCGAGCGCGATGCGGCCGGCGGCGGCGGCGACGGATGAAGGCGCACGCCCGATCGGACCGGCGTACCCCGCTTCGCGCAGGCGCGCTTCGTGGACGCGCGCACCGTCGCCGAACACGACGACATCGACGCCACGCTCGACGGCGAGCGCGGGATCGCCCACCCAGGCGCGCGTCAGCTCTCCGGGAGGGCTTCCGCCCGCGTCGAAGCGCGCGCCGTAGACGTCACCCCGTCCGGCGTCGAGGAGGGGCACGCGATCTGCGGCGGCCGGACCATGCGCCTCGGCCATCGCGTGAAGCGTTCCCACGCCCACGCAGGGACGCCCCGCGGCCAGGCCGAATCCGTGCATCAGGCCGAGCCCGACGCGAATCCCCGTGAACGACCCCGGCCCGCGCACGGCGGCGTAGGCGTCGAGCGAGCTCCGGGGCCAGGCGGCGGTCGCAAGCAGCGCTTCGACCATGGGGAGAAGGCGCGCCGCGTGCGAGTCCTCGACGTAGACGCCGATCTCCGCCACGAGTCTCGTGACGTCTCCGTGGACCTCGAGCAGAGCCGCCCCGCCCCACCAGGTCGAGGCGTCGATCGCGAGCAGCCGCATCACACCGGCTCTGCGGGGCGCTCCGGTCCGGCCTGCTCAAGGAACTCGAGAAGGTCCTGCTCCCCCGTCCCGGCGTCGAGATCGAACGCGACGCCCACCTCGAATCGTTCGCTCTCACCCGACGGTGTTTCCTCGAGCCGCACGACGCGCCCGCGAAGTTTCAAGACGCGCAACGGCCCACTGCTCCCCCCGCTCTCGAGCCGGATCTCGACGTCCTCGCCGACCTCGATGGGCTCGGGGCTCGCAAAGAGCAGACCGTTGCGGCTGAGATTGCGCACGCGACCTTCTCCCGCGTCCCTCGGGGCGAGCACCTCGATTTCGCAGCGACGCGTTTCGAGATCGAAGCGCAGGAAGCGGCGGCGCTCGGGGCTGTGCACGAGCACCGCGTTCTTGCCGGATCCTTTCGCCTGATACAGCGCCTGGGCCGCGCGGGCGATCAGGGCCTCGGCGTCCAGGCCGTCTTCGGGGTAGGCGGCGACCCCTCCGGACACGGTCAAGTCCGCGGGCTTTCCACCCGCCTCCCGCTTGCGGAAGTGCGCCTCGATCTCGCGGCGAAACCGGTCCGCCACGAGAAAGGCGCCGTTGCGGTCCGTCTGCGGAAGCAGCACCGCCAACTCGTCCTCGCCCGGTCGCGCGGCCAGGTCGATGTCTCGAATCTTGTTGCCGAGGAGCATCGCCGCCTCGCGCAGCAGCCGATCCGCCACGAGACGATCGACGCGCGCGTTGACCTCACCGAATCGGTCCAGATCGAAGAGTGCGATCCCGACGGAGTGCCCGTAGCGCCGCGCGCGGCGGAGCTCCCCTTGGAGGGCGACGCGGAAGGCACGATCCCCCGCGAGGCCCGTCAACGGATCGGCGTCGATTCGCGTTGGCGCCTCTTCCATCGCTACGTCGATGAGGGTCGGGCTGATGAGACGCCGGTTGACGTTCATGAAGTAGTCGAGGACCGCGACGCGGAGGCCGGCATCCCGGCCGAGTGCCAGCGAGACTTCATGGCGGTGCGCCACGATCCCGTCCCAGTGCGCGCGCGCCTCGGCCTCGTCGAAGGCGAGCTGAGTCAAGATCAGGATGAGCGCGGCATGCGCTCCGATGCCCGACTCTTTGGATATCGCGTCGAGTCGCGCGAGCAGGCGCTCGGTATTCCGGGTGTCCTCGGCCAGCAGCTGAAGGAGCTGCTCCTTGAGGTGCGACGCATCCTCGCGCGTGATCACCGGTCGGCTCCCCGGGAGCCATGGGTTCCCACGTGCGACAGCGACACGTGCGCCGTCAATTCGTGTTCGGGGATCGGATCGTCGAAAGCGACCCCGACCTGCGTCTCGGCGGGGCGAGCGGGGTCGGCAACCACGCGCACGACGCGCCCGGAAAGATCGAGGCCCTCGTCGTCCTTCTGTGCGCGGCTACGCGCGAGCCGCAGGGAGAGCCGGTCCGCGACCGCGAGCCCCGTTCCCGCGTGGAGGAGCATCCCGGTGCGGCTGATATTGAGGGCGATAGCGCCGGCCGCACCGCCGATGCGCACGGCCGTTCCCCACTTCACCGGGAATCGCAGCGCCCCCCGCTTCTCCCGATAATGGACACAAACGCGATTCCTCCCCTCGTGCTTCGCGGCGTACAGCGCCTCGTCGGCTCGCGCCGCAAGCTCGTCCGCGTGCAGACCATCCTCCGGGAAGGAGGAAAGCCCCGCGGAGATCGTCGTCGGGATGTCGCGGCCGTCGACCGGACGGTCCTTGAACGCCTGCTCCACGCGTCGGCGAATGCGCTCGGCGACGGCGTATCCACCCTCGCGGGCCGTCTCGGGAAGCACGACGCCGAACTCATCGCCGCCGAAACGGCACGCCGCGTCGGCGTCGCGGACGGCGTGGCGAACGATCCCCCCGACCCTCTCGAGCACGAGGTCGCCGACCATGTGGCCGTGGGCATCGTTGACGTCCTTGAAGCGGTCCAGATCGAGCATGAGAACCGTCACCGGCCAGCGGTATCGGCGGCTGCGGCGGATCTCGGCGTCCAGAGTTTCGTCAAACACACGGCGATTGGCGAGTCCGGTGAGCGCGTCGGTGCGGGCCGATCTCTCCGTTTCTTCAAACTCTTCCATTTCGACGATCTTCGGGTTCTCGTACCGTCGATCGACGTTCGAGAGATAGTCCATGGCGGCCACCCGCAGACCCGGGTCGCGTTCCAGCTCGCGCGTCAAGGACCGACGGTGGTCGAGCACCCTGTCCAGGAGAAGCTCCGCCTCGGCGTCGTCCACCTTGAGGTGGAAGAGGAAGCGGACCGCGTTGGCGAATACGGGCGCGTTTTCGAACTCGCTCAGGGACTTCAGGCGTGAGACCCACCGGCCGGGGTCGGGATGGTCGTCCGACAGGAGGCGCATCAGCTTGCTGCGGGCCCTGTCCCCCAGCCGCGACGCCTCCACGTCTCGTCCCCCGTCCCGGCCGCCGTTTCGGCGGCTCCGTCACACGAAATGGATCGTAACACGCCGTGCCCGAAAACCTTTCGGGCATCCGTGCGTATCACAGTGCACAATGGAAACGATGCGCAGACACTCCGTGGCCACAGGTGCCGTTCGAAGCACGATCTCCGATCTGGCGGGGCTGACCGACGAGCGCTTGGTCGACGAAACGCTGGCGGGCGATCGCGACGCATTCGGAGCGCTGGTTCTTCGTCATCAGCGCGGGCTCGTGAACTACATCTTCCGCCTCGTGGGCTCTCGCGACGTTGCAAGCGATCTGTCGCAGGAAGTCTTCCTCAAGGTCTTCGTCTCGCTCGACTCGTTCGATCCGCGCTACCGATTCACGACGTGGCTCTATCGCGTGGCCTCCAACAGGGCGATCGATCACCTGCGCCGCCGACAGCCGCGCACGCTGTCGCTCAGCGAACCCTCCTCCTCGGACGATTCCCCCGCGGCTCCCGCGATCGCGGGGAGCGATCCGTCCCCGGATGACATCCTGCGCGGGCGTGAGCTGGAGAGCCGGATCACCGAAGCGATCGCGGCGCTGCCGACAGGTTATCGCCAGCTGATTCTCTTGCGGCACCGCCAGAACTGTCGCTACGACGAGATCAGTCGGATCACGCGGTTGCCGCTCGGAACCGTGAAGAATCGGATCTTCAGGGCGCGCGAAATCCTGCGCGTGCGGCTGGCCGATCTCCTCGGCCCCGAGTCGTCGAAATGAACCGCTGCGCCACCGTCCGGCCGTGGATCGCCCGCTCCGTCGACTTTGACCTGGAGCCCGGCGAGGCGCTCCGTCTCGCGCGGCACCTCGCACGATGTACAGCGTGCCGTATCGCCTTGGCCCGCGAATTCCGCCTGGCCGAGATGCTCGGCGGTGTGGACGACGCGTTCGGCATCGATGAGTCTTTTTTCGCGGCGGTCATGGCCTCGCTTCCGGAGCTCCCCGTGCGGCCGGGGATCGAGGTCTCGCGAAGGGCGCGCTGGCGTCGCGGGCTCCGGCTCGCCGCTTTCGGTTCGGTCGGCGCTCTCGGCGCCGGTCTCGCGGCACGGGTCCTGCCGTCCTTGCGCCTGGACGTGGCGACGCCGGGGATGCCGCGGTTCACGCCGGACGATACGGACGGCTGGATCTCGCTGATCGGCTCGGCCGCGCAGTGGATTCGGGTGACCGCGCAGTCGATCACCTGGGCCGGCTCGTCCGGAAGCTTGGGCGCATCGACGATCGGAGCGCTTTGGCTGGCTGCCGCTCTCGCCGGCGTGGCCACCCTGTTGGCGTTGTCCGGCGCGCTCGCCTGGGCCACCCGCAGCGGCTCGCGCGCCTCCTGACGGTCCGGTCAATCGATCCCGCCGCGCAGCGCGGCGGCCGAAACCCCGGCCCGCCGGGCGGCCGCGTCGATATCGCCTTTGTTCTCCCGCAGCGCCCGACGCAAGAAATACCGCTCGAACGCCGCGAGCCCGTCGGCTAGGGTCGGAAACGACGCGTAGAGGTCTTCCGTTTTGAGCGTCGAGCCGCCGAGCTCCAACGGCAGGTCCTGAAGCTGAATCTCATCGGCAGGGGCCAGCAGCAACGCGCGCTCCACGACGTTCCGTAGCTCCCGCACGTTGCCCGGCCACTCGTGGCGAGAAAGCGCCGCAAGCGTGTCCGGGGACAGCCGCTTCTCCGGGCGGCCGTATTCGCGCGCGAGATCGCGCAGGAAGCGCGTGGCAAGGAAGGCGATGTCCTCCCGACGCATGCGTAGGGGGGCGGTCGCGATCCGGACGACCTCGATGTGCCCTCTGAGGGGAGACTGGAGCCCCACGGGATCCGCCGAGGCGGTGGCGATCACGCGAACATCGGGATGGAGAGACAACCACGCGGCGATGGCGGCCTGCAGGTCCGGCGGCAGAGTGTCGACGTCTTCGAGGAAGACCGAGCCGCGCTCCGCGAGCGCGAGGCGGCCCGGGGTCGCTTCCGATCCGAACAGGACCGCGGCCCCCGCGGTGCCCACGAGAGCTCCGCAGGCGACGTGAACGAAAGCCTGGTCCGCGCGACGGCTCGCGGTGTGGACGTGGCGCGCGACGGTCTCCCGGCCGGAACCGGGCTCGCCGCAAATCAGAACGGGCGCCTCCGATGCGGCGGCCGCTTCGGCGTCGCGCCTCACCCGGCGGACGGCCTCGCTGTCGCCCAGGATCTCCGTGTCCCGCGCCAACTGGTCGAGCAGCGAGCGGTTGCGCTTCTCGAGACGGCGTTGGCGCAGCGCGTTCCGAAGGACGAGCAGTGTCTTTTCGAGCGAGAGCGGCTTCTCGACGAAATCGAAGGCGCCGAGCTTCGTTGCCTTGACGGCCGTCTCGATCGTGCCGTGACCGGAGATCATCACGACCTCCGCGTCGACGCCGCTCGCCTTCAGCCGGGACAATGTCTCGATGCCGTCGATGCCGGGGAGCCAGACATCGAGCAGGAGGGCGTCGAACGCCCGGGCGGTCGCCGCGGACACCCCGTCCTCGCCCGTGCCGACCGCCGCCACGCCGTACCCCTCGTCCTTCAGGATCGCCTCGAGCATCGACCGAACGCCCGGTTCGTCGTCGACGACCAGGATCGACTCACGAGTCATCGCGTCCTCCGGTCGGTCGCGGCCTCTCGGCCGACGCTTCTCCCGGCTCGCCGTCGCCGGGAATCTCGATGATGAAACGCGCCCCGCCGCCGGCATTGTCCTCGACCCTGATCGTTCCGTGATGCTCGACGACGATGCGTTGCACGATCGCGAGCCCTAGGCCGGTCCCACGCGGGTTCGTGGAGAAATAGGGCGTGAACACTTTTTCGCGGTTTGCCGCGTCGATTCCGGGTCCGCTGTCCGCGACCTCCACGGTGAGCGACCCCGGACCGGACCATGGGCGCGCCACGATCTCGACGGCCCCGACGCCCCGGACCGCGGCCACCGCGTTGTCGATCAAGTTGATGAGCGCGCGGCGCATCTGGTCCGGATCGACGCGCACCAGCCCCAGCCCCCCGTCGATCCGGACGTCCCAGACCACCCCCTGGTGCACGCCGTAAAGCCCGACGACCGACCGGACGATCTCGCCGAAATCCACGCGCGCGGGCGCGGGAGCCGGCATGCGGGCGTAGAGCGAGAACTCGTCGACGAGCGATTTCAGTCCCGTCACTTCCCGCTCGATCGCCGCAGTCGCATCCAGCACGACGTCGCCGAGGTCCGGCGCCCCCTCGTCCCATTTCTTCCTGAGACGCTGTGCCGCGAGCCGGATCGGCGTGAGGGGGTTCTTGATCTCGTGCGCGACCCGGCGCGCCACTTCCCGCCAGGCCGCCAGACGCTGCGCCTCGAGCAGGTCGGTGAGATCCTCGACCATGACGAGCGTCCCGGCGTTGTCTTCGTGGACGCCGCGCAGCCGCGACACGTGCGCCGAGACCGAAATCGACGCGCCGCCGCGATCGAGGACCAATTCGCGCCGCACGTCGCGGCCATCGCGCGTCGCCGCGTCGTCGAGGAAGCGCGCGAGCGGCTCGAGACCGGCGCCCCCCAGAGCTTCGCGGAGATCCTCTCCGGGCTTGACGGGAAGCCCGAGCATGGAGCCGACGGCGGGGTTCGCCGTGGTGACCCGGCCCTCGCGGTCGAGGGAGAGCACCGCGGTCGAAAGCTGCGCCACCAGGGTCTCGATGTAGCGCCGCCGCTCGTCGAGCGCCTGGTTGGTGCGGCGCAGATCCGCCGTGCTGCGTGTGATCACCTCGCGGCTCTCTTGAAGCTGCCCGGCCATCTCGTTGAACGCATCGACCAGCTGGCCGACCTCGTCGCCGACGTTGGTCAGAACGCGCACGCCGAGGTTCCCCGTGGAAATCTCGCGGGACGCCGCGGCCATCTGTTCGAGAGGCACGGTGATCCGGCGCGAGACGTAGAACCCGATCCACGACGCCACGAAGACGATCGCGAGGCCGACGAGCGCGATGATCGAGTAGTACAACCGCAGCAGCTCGCGTCGCTGCGCGCGGATTCCGGCATACGCGCGATCCGCGGCCTCGATCCCCTCCAAACTGGTCTTGAGATCCGAGCGTACGACGACCCCGGCCACCGCGGCGCCGCGCGCCGGGATGCCAGGGTCGACCGGTGCCGCACCGACGAGCAGGATCTGCTCGCCTGACGGCTCCTGGTCGAAAACGGGAGTTCCCGAGCGCGCCGCGACTTGGCCCGCGCGAGCAACCGCACGACGGACCGCATCGCCGGTCAGGCCGCTTCCTTCGGAGCCACCGGCGACGTCGGCGAAGACGGTGCGCTCGTCGAGGACGTAGCCGGCGACGTCGAATC
This sequence comes from Acidobacteriota bacterium, assembly GCA_043740355.1. Classification (GTDB taxonomy): domain Bacteria; phylum Acidobacteriota; class Polarisedimenticolia; order Polarisedimenticolales; family DASRJG01; genus DASRJG01. The sequence continues at coordinate 11,993 of JAYUCM010000139.1, forward strand.
CCTCGTGTTGGCGCCATTGGATGGTGGCGACGCG
>JAYUCM010000140.1:0-4932 GCA_043740355.1 Acidobacteriota bacterium
TCGCCGGCGACGAGAAACCGGTGGATGAGCTCGGCGTCCTCGGGCGAAATGGCGACCGCGGGAATGTGGCGGACGCCGTCCTCGTACGCCATCGCTCCCGTGTGAGGGAGTCGCAAGTCAGCCGTCGCCAAAGAGCGGATCATCATGCCGACGGCCCCGACCTTAGCTGCCGCCGCGGCGCCGCTGTATCGAAGGGAGACGGCCCCGCCGTAACCGCGGTCGTCGCCACCGTTCGGGTAGATCCGCTTGTTGAACAGGAGGATCTTCCCCTTGGCCGTCTCCCCGAGCGCCTTGACCTCGTCGAGGCTCGACGCCTCGACGACTTCGGCGGTGATCCCTTGAGGCGGCGTCCCGTCGCTCATGCCGAGCGCGAGGAGCGACATCGGATGCGGCGTAGGACCCAGGATCCTGCCGCTCGCCTCGCCGCGGACCCAATGCGGCACCATCACCTTCTCGGCGTGAACGTTGTCGAGGCCGTCGCGCTTCATCTCTTCGATAGACCACAGGACGGCTGTTTCGAGGTTCTCGGAGCCCGAGAGGCGCGGGCCGATGCGGTCGCAAAGCCACGCGAGCTTGCGATACGCGCCGTCGCTGCGGAGCCCCGTCTCGACGATCCGTCGCACGGGGTCGGCCTCGGCCGCTCCGATGACAGCGACGACGAGGCCGACAAGCGCCAGGATCGAAACGAAGAACCTCATGGAAGCGGCATGTTAACCTCCGCCGCGGAGATCTTGCGATGATTGTGACGCCACTCCGCGGCCTCAGGCCGCGCGCCGATCTCGCCGCGAAGATCCCGAGCCTGCCGTACGACGTCCTGGACTCGAGCGAGGCAAGGGCGATCGCTCGCGACGATCCGTACACGTTCTTGCACGTGGTGAAGGCCGAGATCGATCTCGATCCCGGAATCGACGCGCACGACGACCGCGTTTACGCCAAAGCGCGGGAGAACTTTCTCGCGATGCGCCGGAAGGGGTGGCTCGTCCGCGACGAGCGTCCGGCTTTCTACCTCTACAGGCAGCGCATGGGCGACCACGTCCAGACCGGCGTCGTCGGCGCGGCGTCGGTCGCCGATTACCTCGAGGGCCGGATCAAGAAGCACGAGCACACGCGGCCCGACAAGGAAGACGACCGCACCCGGCATGCGGAGGCACTCGAAGCCAATGCGGGGCCGGTCTTTCTGGCCTACCGCGGCCTGCCCGCGATCGACGCGCTGGTCGGCGAGGTGACCCGCGGCGGGCCGGCCGCCGACTTCGTCGCGAGCGACGGCATCGGCCACGCGCTGTGGGTCGTCGACGGTCGCGCCGAAGTGGCCCGTCTCGAGGCGGCATTCCGCGATGTTCCTTGCAGCTACATCGCGGACGGTCATCACCGCGCCGCAGCGTACGCGCGCGTCGCGCGGATTCGGAGGGAGAGCGCCTCGCACGCCGCGGGGGACCAGCCGTCCGACCGATTCCTGGCCGCACATTTCCCCGCGGCCGAGCTGCGTATCCTCGACTACAACCGCCTCGTCCGCGACCTCCACGGCCTCGAACCGTCGGTGTTCCTCCGGCGCATCGACGAAGCGGGATTCGATCTCGTCGAGCCGTGGCCGGGTAAGAGCCCCCGGGAGCCGGCGACGTTCGGAATGTACATCGAAGGGGTGTGGCGTCTGCTCGTCGCGCGTCGGAGCAAGGCGCCCGACAACGACCCCTTGAAACAGCTCGACGTCTCCCTGCTCCAGGATCGGATCCTCGGACCGATCCTCGGCGTGGGGGATCCCCGGACCGACGCACGCATCGCGTTTTGCGGCGGGATTCGCGGCGTCGCCGAGCTGGCGCGGCAGGTGGACTCCGGGGAGCACGCGGTCGCGTTCGCGCTGCACCCGACGAGCCTCACCGACGTCATGCGCGTCGCCGACGCCGGCGCGGTGATGCCCCCCAAGAGCACCTGGTTCGAGCCGAAGCTCCGTTCGGGCATGGTCGTGCACCTCATCGACGAGGCCTGAACCCGTGGGCGGCGCGGATACCGACGATCGCCGCGGCTGGTTGAATCGCACGGTCGCGGCCTTCGGGGTGACGAGCCTCCTCTCCGACGCGGGACACGAGATGGCGACCTCGGTCTTGCCGCTCCACCTCGCGCGGTTAGGCCTCGGCGCGACGGCTTTGGGCGCCATCGAGGGAATCGCGGACGCCGCCGCCGGCTTGGCGAAACTGGCCGGTGGCATCGCGGGCCAACGCATCGCGCGCAAGAAACCGTGGACAGCGGCCGGCTACGCGGTGACGGCCATGTGCACGTCGGCGCTCGGGTTCGTGGCGACCCTGCCGGGTTTCGTCGTGCTGCGGAGCGCAGCGTGGGTTGGGCGCGGTTTCCGCGGCCCGCTGCGGGACTTCCTCGTGTCCGATTCGGTCGAGCCGCGCTTTTACGCTCGGGCGTTCGGCCTGGAGCGGGCGGGCGACATGCTCGGAGCCGTTGCCGGCCCTCTCGTCGCGCTGACGCTGCTCGCCGTCGGGGTCGCGTTCAAGCGCGTGCTGCTCGTCGCGCTCGTGCCGGGGTTGCTGGCCGCAGGTTGCGTTCTTTGGCTCGTGAAGGAGCGCGCGCACGACGCGGCCGCCGCGCGCAAGGCGGTGCTGCGCCCCGCGATGCCTCGCGGTTACTGGCCGCTGGTAGCCGCGGTAGCACTCTTCGGCCTCGGGGATTTTTCGCGCTCGTTTCTGATCCTCGCGGTCGCGAAGGCGGCGCCGGGCGGTGACGGCGGCACGGTGGTGTTCGGTCTGCCGGTCCTGCTGTACGCGCTCCACAACGGGGTCAGCGCTCTCGCGACATTCCCGTCGGGCCAGCTGGCTGATCGCTTCGGCCGGCGCCGCGTATTGGCCGGCGGGTACCTGCTCGGCTTCGGCGTGAATCTGACGTTGGCGCTCGGGAGCCGCTCCCTTGCCGCCGTCGTTTTCGCGTTCCTGCTCTCCGGCGTCGCCATCGCGGTCGAAGAAACGGTGGAGAAGGCGTGCGTCGCGGAGATGCTGCCTCGCGAGAGCAGGTCCTACGGACTGGGCGTGCTCGCCAGCGCGAACGCGGTCGGCGACATGGTCTCGTCCGTCGGGGTCGGGGTTCTTTGGGACCGGATCGGCGCGCGCGCCGCGTTCGGATCGGCAACGGCTTGCTCGGCTGCGGGCCTGCTGCTGCTCCTCGCGATCGTCGGGCGAGGCGGGAGCCGGGCTCCTACTTCTGCGTCCTCCTGAACAGCTTCTCGCGGAGGATCTGGTTCAAACCGGGCTTCGCCAGCAGCTTCTTGATCTGCGGCACCTTGAAATCGGCGGTGGCCCTTTCGGCGGTGGCGATAGAGACCCGAGGATGAATCGCAACGGCCATGCGCAGCGCTTCGTCGTCCTTGAAGCGCAGGTCGTTCGCGAGTGCGTCGAGGGTGCCGCCCATCAGATACGCCGACGTGGCGAGTGCGCGGGCCTCCTCGACGCTCAGGCCTGGATTGCGCACGAGCGTGTCCAGTACCGCGGGCTGGGTGTCCAACCTCAGGAACTCGCGCTCTTTGAGACCGGCTCGTGATGAAAGGGCGATGCGCTGAGGAAGCGGGATGGATTCGAGCGCCTTCTTGACCTCCCGGGGTGGAGCGCCTGGCTTCAGGTGGTCGAACGGGCCTGCGGCCGGGGCCTCCAGCAGCCGCGCCACGAGCACTTCGATTGCGTCGCGCCGGGAGTCGTCCATGTCCACGAACGCGAGCGCGATGCGCAGCCCTCCACGGTCGGGGGCGGGCTCGACACGAATCACTCGTCCGGACAGGCGGACCTTGAGGCCCCTCATCGGCAAGATGAGGTCCAAGTCCACGGTCTCCCCCGACGGTGGCTCGAGGTTCCCGACGAGGAGCACGCCGCTCCGGCTGAGATTCTCGGCTTCGCAAGCGATCGTTCGCGGGCCATCGTGAAGCTCGGCGTGAAACGACGCCCGGAATCGGTTGGCCTGGCGGTGGGCGCCTTCGGAGGGGCCGCTCATTCGTTTTCTCCACCGGGAGCCAGCCCGATCGCTAGTCCCTGGGACTTCAATCTGAGGATCGTCTATCATCGGCGTCACGACGTCTCATGAGCCGGACGTGATGCTCCCCATCCTCGGTATCGGGGATGGCCTGTTTTGGGCGGAGAATTGGGTGAAATGGACGCAATAATTCCCGTCAATCCAGAAATCTTCAAGACTATTTCAAAGATCGACCAGTTCCGGGGCATTTGGGCGGGAGGGACATCGGTGCCCCCCGAGCATTTGGCCAGGATGAGGGAGGTCGCCCGGGTCCATTCGGTCGGTGCGTCGTGCCGCATCGCTGGGATCCGTTCCAGCGAATCCGACGTCGCCGCCGTGCTCGCCGGCCTGCCATCCCCCGTTCCGGAAAGCGCCGAGCTCGCGGGGTACGTCGCCGCCATGGATCGGTCGTTCCCGTCGTCGGGTCCGATCGTCACGCTCGACGAGTTAGCTGCGTTGAACGCCGTCGTCGTGGGCAAACCGGGAAATCCTCCCCCGCCGAGCGCGTTGCGCGAGACGCCTCTTCACCTCGAAGTGTTCGATGACGAGGGCCGCGCACTAGGACGGGTCCTCCAGACTCTACCCCCCCGCCTACTTCAAGACAAGATCGAGGATCTCGTGTCGTGGCTCGAGCTGGAGCTGCGCGGCGGCGAGCAACACGCCCTCGTCGTCGCGGGCACGTTCTTCATCTACTTCAGCTCGATCAGCCCTTTCGAGCGGGGGAACGGCCGCACCGCCCGCGTGATCCTCCCGCACTTGATGCGGCGCGCCGGGTATGCGTTCGTCGATTACGCCAGCTTGGAGCGCGTGTTCGACGAATCGCGGTTTGCCTACTACGACGCGATCGACGAGGCGGAGACCAAGATCTGGACCGACGAGGCGGACATCACGCCGTGGATCGCGTTCTTCATCGAATCGTTGCAAGCCCTGACG
>JAYUCM010000141.1:0-1987 GCA_043740355.1 Acidobacteriota bacterium
GCGGGGATCGGAGTCGGAGCCGTACTCGGCGATCTTCCGGTAGTTGATGTCGCCGGTCAGCTCGGTCGAGTCCTGGTTCTTCTCGTCCTTCGGCTGGAAGGTGCCGATGCCGATCCGGTCCTGCGCGGACAAGAGCAGGCGCCGCACCTGGACGTGATTCAAAACGCGCGTCCAGTCGCCGCCGTACTTCGTCATGAGCTCGCGAAACTCCTGGCGGCAGAACGGGCACAGATCGCCCTCGATGCCGACCTGATAGTCGCCTGCCGGCACCCCGGAGTTGATCTCTTGCAGCACGATCTGGCGCAGCTCGCTCGGGACGAGGTGCAGCGGCTCTTCGTGCATCGGGCACAAGACCACCTCGTCGCGCTTGTCGAGGTCCCTGACCCAGCCGTAGGTGTAGAGGGCGCCCGCGTGGGTCCGGGAATACGCCTCGAGCCCCTTCTTCAGGAGCCGCGCGATCGTGCTCTTCGACGACCCGACGGGGCCGTGCAGCAGGATCACGCGCCGCTCGGTGCCGTACCGCTGCGCCGCGCTCTTGAAGATGTTGACCAGCTTCATGAGCGGGATGTCGAGACCGTAGATCGCGTCTTCGCCTGCGTGCGCGACGTCGTCGAAGAAGTCGTAGTGGACGATTTTCTTCCTGTTGTCGACATATTCGCGCACGCCCTGTCCGAGAATCATGTCGTAGATCCTCTCGAACGCAGTCCGCGTCACCCGCGGTTCGCGGCGCACGACGTCGACATACTGCGCGAACGTCCCCGTCCAGCTCTGTTCGCGAAAACCCGTGGTGTCGATGGTCGACTTGGCCCTGGCCAGGATCGATTCGCCGGAGGACATGACCGATCTCCTTCCGAGGCCGCAGATCGGCCTCGCCTACGCGTGACCCCGTTCCCATAACTTAGTCCAGTCGCCGCTCCACGCAAACGCCTGACGCGTCCTTGCCGTGGAATCGAGGAAAATTGCGGGTCCCCCGAGTCTCTCTTGACAGACGGCACGACGGTCAACGAGTCTGCGGCGATGACGCGCGAAACGACGCCTCTCCTGTACGCCGCCCTCCTCGCCGCCGTGATTTGGCTCGCTTGGCTCGTGTTGAAGCCGTTCCTCCCGGGCTTCGTGTGGGCCGCCGTGCTCGTCGCCGCGTTCCGACCGGCGCACACGAGACTCGCCGGATGGTTCGGAGGCCGCGCGTGGCTCGCGTCGTCGGTCGTGACGCTGCTCGTCGCCGGATTTGTCGTCGTCCCGGTGGTCGTGGCGGTCGTGCAAGTCGCGCAAGGCGCGATCGAGGGGTACCAATGGGTCCAAACCAGCTATGCGGCGGAGGGCTCCGACCTCGGACTCCAGGAGCGGTTCCCCTGGCTCGGATATGCCACCGCCCGCGCGAAGGAAGTCATCGGCATCGCCAACGTCGACCTTCAGGCGGCCGCGATCACGGCCGTCCGGAAGGTCGGGAACTTCGTCGCGGCGAAAGGACCGGGAATCGTGGGCGGCGCGTTCGGCATCGTGTTCTCGTTTTTCGTCATGATCGTGATGATGATCGTCTTGTTCGCCGACGGCGACGGCCTCAGCGCGTCCATCGCAGACTCCCTGCCGCTCCCGCGCGCCAAGGCCGAGCGCGTGCTGCACGACCTCGCCCTGATGACGCGCAGCGTGTTCATCAGCGTCGGGTTGACCGCCCTCGTCCAGGCGGCCCTGGCCGGCTTCATGATGTTGATCCTGGGCGTCCCGAACGCGTTCACGTTGACCGCCGCGGTCTTTTTCGCCGCGCTCCTCCCCGGCGGGACCCCGGTCGTCTGGATCCCCGTTTCCTTGTGGCTCGCCGCGAACGGCCGTCCCTGGGCTTGCGGGATCTTCGTCGTGTGGTGCGCCGCCGTCGTCAGCACGATCGACAACGTGTTGCGCCCGTTCTTCGCGAAAGGCGGCGTCAAGCTCCCCGGGATGATGCTCTTCGTCGGGATGTTCGGCGGCCTCATCGCGTTCGGCATCGTGG
>JAYUCM010000142.1:0-4912 GCA_043740355.1 Acidobacteriota bacterium
TGGAGGAAGGCGGGGACGTGGGAGTACATGCACCCGTGGATCGAGTGCATCCTCCCGTGGGAGACCGCGGCCGACTGCATCGAGCAGGTGCTGGCCGACACACCTCCCGGCATACAGCTGGGCGGCCATGTGTTGCTCTGGCCGGCCAAGGGGACGACCTCGCGCTCGAAGAACTTCATGGTTCCTGCGGGGGAGAACCTCGTCGGCTTCGGCCTCCTTCCCGCGGTCCCGCAGAAGTTCTGGGGAGAGGTGAGCGAGCGGCTCGAAAACGTCAGCCGGATGATGCTCGTGTTCGGCGCGAAGCGGTACCTGTCGGGTTGGGTGAACTTCACCCCGGACGAATGGAAGGAGCACTTCGGCACCCGCTGGAACGAGCTCGTCGCGCTGAAACGCCGTTACGACCCCGACTCCATCTTGAACCCGGGATTCCTCCCTTTCGAGGCGACATCATGACCCTGACCTTCGGCACGGACGCCTGGGCTGCCGCGCTCGCCGCCGCGCTCAACGTCTCGAGCGAGTACCGCAATGCGGCCGCGAAGTGGGGGGACGGGTTCAACGGCAACGTCTTGCTCGTCTTCGACGCCGACGCAACGCTGGGAACGACCCGCGCGCTCCTGGTCGAGCTGGCGAAGGGATCCTGCCGCGGGGCGTCGTTCGTCCCCGGGGTCTCGCACCCCGACGCCGGATTCGGCCTTCGCGCGCCGTTTTCGGTGTGGAGGGACGTGCTCTCGCGCAAGACGCTGGCGGCGACCGCGATCCTCACCGGGAAGATGAAGGTCGAAGGGGACAGGATGACGCTTCTCAAGCACACCGCGGCCCACCGCGCCCTCGTCGCCTGCGCCGCCGCCCTCGACACGGAGTTCCCTTCGGCGTAACTTGCCGCCATCGGGGGGCCCGTATGATCCGCAACGCTCTCGTTCTGATCCTCGTGCTCTCGGGGATGTCGGCGGCGGCCGAGCCGCAATCTCAATCTGTGCCCAAGACATCCGAGAACGAGGGTTCGGAAGAGTTGGGACTGCTCCGCGGCAGGGCGCAGTGGTGGTTTGAGAGACACCGCGGTCCGGACGGCGCGATCCCGTGGAACGCCAGGGGCCAGGCCCTCGCCCAGCTTGCGGCCAACACGCGCTCCGGCCTGCTCAAGGTGAAGCGCGCCGGCGTCGGGACGGATGCGATCGAGGGCGACGTCTGGCTTCCGATCGGACCGCGCCCGATCGTGGATGGGGCGTATGCCTACGCCGGCCGGATCACGGCCTTAGCAACGGTTCCGGGAAGCCCCGACGTCGTCTACGCGGGCGCCGCCCAGGGGGGCGTCTGGAAGACGACCGACGGCGGGGTCGTCTGGAATCCGCTCACCGACAGCCAGGACTCGCTCGCCATCGGCGCGATCACGGTTGATCCCTCGAACACGAACGTCGTCTACGTCGGAACCGGCGAAGCGAATCAGGCCTGCGACAGCTACTACGGCATCGGCCTTCTGAAAACGACCGACGGCGGAACGACCTGGACGAACGTCGGCGCCTCCACGTTCCAGAATACGAGCATCGCGAAGATCGTCGTTCATCCGACGATCTCCACGACCCTCTGGGTGGCGAACGGCTCCGGCACGGCCGGGTTCAGCTGCTACGGCCGTAGCGGCACCTTCGGTGTCTGGAAGTCCACCGACGGGGGGACGAGCTGGACGCAGGTTCTGGGGAGCGCTCAGACGGGGGTCAACCAGGCCGTTCACGACCTCCTGCGGTCGCCGACGGATCCGGACACGCTCTACGCGGCTGTCGATACGAGCGGGATCTGGAAGACGACCAATGGCGGGACGTCGTGGGTCAAGCTGGCGGGCGGCCTTCCCACCGTCAACGTCGGACGGTTGGACATCGGCATCCATCCCTTGCTGCCCAGCGTGCTCTACGTGCTCGCCGCGAACGCGAGCAACGGCTCCCAGCTCGGGACGTACAAGACCACCGACGCGGGCGTGACCTGGACCACTCTTCCCATCCCGAGCGGGTCCTGCCACTACTGGAATTTCCAGGACATCTGTTCCTACTCCGGCGGCAACGCGGGCCAGTGCTGGTACGACCTCACGCTCGAGGTGCAGTCGGGGACCGCGGTCTGGGCCGGCGGGACGGCGATCTTCAAGACGACGAACGGCGGGACGAGCTGGGTCGACGCCTGTCCGCAGTACGTGCACGTCGATCAGCACGCCATGGCGTTCGGCTCCGATGGCCGGGTCTGGATCGGCAACGACGGCGGCGTCTGGGCCAGCGCAAACGGCGGGGCGACCTGGGTCAACAAGAATGGGACCTTGCAGATCACGCAGTTCTACCCCGGCGCCGCGCTGGATCCTAGCAACTACGAGCGGGCGTTGGGGGGGGCCCAGGACAACGGGACGCCGCGCATGAACGGCTCGATGGCGTGGGACCTCACGACCTTCGGCGACGGTGCGGCGTGCGTCATCGACGGGAACTCTCCCGCGACGACGTGGTACACCTCGAGCCAGAATCTGAACATCACCAAGACGACCGACGGCGGTCTGTCGTACTTCAGCGCGGTCAACGGCCTGAGCGATGCGAACACCGGAGTCGCCCCGTTCATCAGCCAGTTCAAGGCGTGCCCCGCGGACTCGAACGTTCTGATCGCGGGGACCGACAACGTCTGGCGAACGACCGACGCCGCGGCCAATTGGGCGCAGAACAGTCCGGATCCCATTGGGCCGGGAGCGCGCATCGTGACCCTCGCATTCGCGCCGTCGGATGCGACGTGCGGCACGTACGCGGTGGGGACGAGCGCGGGGCGGGTGTTTCGAACGAGCGACGCCGGCGTGACCTGGCAGAACGTGACGGGAGTCCTCCCCGGCCGCGCGCTGAACGACCTCGCGTTCGATCCGGCCGACGCCGAGGTGCTTTACGCCGCGGTTTCCGGCTTCGGCGGCCCGCATCTTTACAGGACGACGGATGCGCTCTCACCGTCGCCATCGTGGTTCGCGATCGACGCCGGCATTCCCGACGCTCCGATCAACGCCGTGCTCGTCGACCCCGAATCGTCAAACGTCGTTTACGCCGGAAGCGATCTCGGCCTCTTCAAGAGCGAAGACGGCGCGGTCTCCTGGGCCCTTCAATTGAACGGTATTCCCAAGATCGCGATCTACGACCTCGTGGCCGACGCGGGGACGCGCGCGATCGTCGCGTTCACGCACGGGCGCGGCGCGTTCCGGCTGAACCTCGTCTGCACCCCTCCAACATTCGACGGCGTGAGCTTGGCTTCCGACGCGTCCGCCTGCACGACGGGAACCGACGTGGCGTGGAGCGCCCCCTCGCGTTGGGGCCAGCTCGCCTCGACGGGCACGTACGAGGTGTCGCGCTTTGACGGGGAGGGCTGCGCGGGGACGCCCACCGTCGTCGCCTCGGGACTCCCGGCGTCGACACTGGGGTTCGCCGACGCGACGACCGCCGCGGGCGGAACCTATTCGTACCGCGTGGTCGCGACGAACGACTGCGCTTTGCCCGCGTCGGCCTCCGGGACGAACGCGTGCTCGGCCCCGATCACCGACGCCGCCGACGTCGCACCTTGCGGAAACGTGGGCGCCACGCTTCTCATGGCACGCGACGCGACCGACGCGACGCTCGCGTGGGGCGCGGTCGGCTGTGCCGATCTCGCCGGATACGCCGTCTACGGCGCCGCCTCCTATGCGGCCGCTTTCCCGTCGGGCTGGACACTTCTCGGCTCTCCCGCCGGAGCGACCTCGACGGACCCGCTATCGTCCGAGATCGTCGCCTACAAGATCGTCTCCTTGGACGCTTGCGGGAATCCGTCCGGGGACTGATCCGTGGCTCGCGATCGTCCGCGCTACCGCGCGAACGGCTTCTCGATCTTCGGGCCGCAGGCGATGTCGGCGAGGGCCGCGATCAGCACGCGCGTGCCGCGATGCAGATCGTCGATGGGGATCTTCTCGTCGACGTCATGGCCGGGGTAGGGCGCGCCGGGAAACCACATGCCGAACGCGATGCTGTCGGGGAGTCGCTTCGCGTACGTTCCGCCGCCGGCGACGGCGGGCGTTGCGGTCGCGCCGGTGGCAGCAGCGTACGCGGCGAGCAGCCGTTTGACGATCTTCGCCTCGGGATCGAACGACAACGGCTCATCGTCCCAGTACCCGTCGACGGTCAGCGAGGCTTTCGTTCGCGCGTTGAACGCCGCAACCACTTTCTCGAGGTACGCCCTGATCTGCGGACCGGTGCGCGGCGGCGGGCGGCGCAGCACGATCTCGAGACGCAAGCGGCCGTCGTCCCGCGGTTTCACGGTCGCGACGTTGACGAGGTAGCGGCCCCAGATGGGGTCGTTCTCGGTCAGCCCGAGCCCCGTGCCGTGGAGATCCTGGCCGGCAAGACGCGCGAAGGCGAGGAGGTCGTTCTCTCCGGAGGCGGGGAGGAGGCCCTCCGTCGCACGCGCCAACGCCACGAGGGCATTGCGACCCCCTTGAAGGTTGACGCCGCCGTGAGCGGACTTGCCGTGCGCCACGATCGTCAGATGCGCCTCGTCCCCGAGCGCTTGGACGAACTCGAGCCGCGTTCCCTCGGGAAGGGCGCGCGCGCGCAGGCGGTCGATGAGCGAGCCCCACGAAGGCAGGCCCCGAATCCACTGCAGGGTTAGTAGGGCGCGGTCCGGGACGATGCTGGGCGCAAGCCCCGCGTCGAGCTTCAGGATCCGGAAGGGGAGCTCGGCGTTCGATCGCGCACCGGGGACCGCATCCAGGAACAGCCCCGTCCACGCCATCTCGCCGACGACGACGGGAAACACGTAATCGAGAACGAGGGAGTAGTCGGGCGGCCGGTGCGTCGCGAGGTACTCCTTCATGTCGGTGTTGTCGCTCTCCTCGTCGCTCCCGACGAGGAGGCGGAGCGTGTGGGTCCGCGCGGGCCCCGCC
>JAYUCM010000143.1:0-4890 GCA_043740355.1 Acidobacteriota bacterium
GGCCGCCTCGAAGTCGAGGAAGGAGAACGACGCGGTGCCCGCGCTGACGTAGAGCGCGAAGATCCCCACGAGGATGAACGCGGAGCCGAAGAGCAGGTATAGCGTCAGCTTCATCGCCGCGTACTCTTTGGAGCCCACGCCCGTCTCGCGGTAGGCCCACGCGAAGATCCCACGCGGCCGTACCTCGCCGCTGCTGCCCCAGATGCCGATGAGCAGGTACATCGGCAGCACGGCCAACTCGTAAAAGAGGAAGAACAAGAACAGGTCGAGGGAGATGAACACGCCGTAGACGCCCGTGACCAAAAGCGCGAGGAACAGGAAGAACTCCTTCTCGCGTTCCTTCAAGGTCCACGACGTGAGAACCGACGTCAGGTGGATGAGGGCGGTCAGCACGACGAGCGGCACCGCGATCCCGTCGACCCCCATGTGCCAGGACAGTCCCAAGCTGGGGATCAGCGGAAGCGCGCTGACGAACTGGAAGCCCCCCAACGACGCGTCGTAACGCGCAAGCAAGCACAGGCTCGTCGCGCAGGGGACCAGCGCACCTGCCAACGAGACGAGCCGGATGGCGAGTGTCGCCCGCTGCGGCAGAGCAAGCAAGACGACGGCGGCCAGGAAAGGCGAGAAGATCGTCAGCGACAGCAGGTGCGTCATCGCCGCACTTACCGGGCCCACGCGAGCCAGACGAGAACGACCAGCCCGAAGGCCGTGGCGTACAGCGCGTCCTGCACGCGTCCGTTCTGGAGAGCGGCCAAGCGTTCCGCGGCGATCCAGGTCGCCCACGTGACGGCGTTGACGACCCCGTCGACGACGTAGCGGTCGAACCAGCCGACGGCGGAGGAGAGCTTCAAGTACCCGAACCGGTAGGCCGCCTCGAAAACGTCGTCGACGTACCATCGGCGTTCCAAAACGGCGACGAGGGGCGTCATCGCCCGGCGAACCCCGGCCGGATCGAAGGCGCGTTTTTGGTACCCCGCGTAAGCGATCGCGAACCCGGCGAGCGCAGCTCCCGTGCCGACGAGCGACACGAAGAGCGGGGCATGCTCGATCGTCGCGGGCTCCTGCGCGATCGACGCCGCGAAGAGGCGGGGGATGAACGGCGCCGCCAGTCCCGCGACGACCGCGAGCACGGCAAGGACGATCAACGGGACGCGCATCGCTGCGGGGGGCTCGTGCGGGTGACCCCCGGATGCACTTCCTCCCAGCATGGCCACGAGGAACGCTCGGCCGATGTAGAACGCGGTCATCCCCGCCGTCACGACGAGGATCGCGAACCCGATCGGGTGCCCTCCTGCCAGAACGGCGGCCAGAACCTCGTCCTTCGAGAAAAACCCTGCAGTGGGGAACACGCCGGAAAGCGAAACGGCGCCGGCCGCGAAGCAGACGAAGGTGACCGGCATCGCGCGTCCCAAGCGCCCCATCTTGAAGATGTCGTTGGTGTGGACGGCGTGGATCAGCGAGCCGGCTGCCAAGAACAGCAGCGCCTTGAAGAACGCGTGGGTGACAAGGTGGAAGTAAGCCGCGAAGGGTGCGCCCGAGCCGCAAGCGGCCATCATGAATCCGAGCTGGCTCACGGTGGAAAACGCCAGGATGCGCTTGATGTCGTTCTCGACCAGCGCCATCGAGGCCGCGAGACACGCGGTCAGTACGCCGATCCCGAACACCACGGTCGCCACCTGGGGCGCGTGCGCCAGCAGAGGCGCGATGCGAACCATCAGGTACACACCCGCGGCGACCATCGTGGCGGCGTGGATCAGCGCGGAAACCGGCGTGGGTCCCTCCATGGCGTCGGGAAGCCAAACGTGGAACGGAAACTGCGCGCTCTTTCCCATCGCGCCGAGGTAGATGCCGGCGACTCCCAAGATCAACGCGGTACCGCCGAGCGCCCCGCTCCCGGCCTTGGCGAACAGATCGGCGAAGGTGAACGTCCCCGCCGAGGACCACAAGACGACGATGCCGATGGCGAAGCCGACGTCGCCGAGCCGCGTCGTCCAGAACGCCTTCAGGGCCGCGCGGCCCGCCTCCGGCCTCTCGAACCAAAAGCCGATCAACAGGTACGAGCCCAGCCCAACCAGCTCCCAAAAGACGTAGGTCTGGAGCAGGTTGTGGGCGAGGACGAGCCCCAGCATCGCGAACGCGAACAGCGAGTGGTAGGCGTAGTAGCGGCCGAACGCGGCGGGCTTCTCGTCCGCCATGTAAGCGAAGGAGTACACCTGCACGAGCAGGGCGACGAAGGCGACCAGCACCGCCATCGTGCACGAGACGCCGTCGGCCAGCAGGCCGAACGTGATCGAGGGCCCTGTCGTCATCGGCGCCCAGACGATCTCCACGATCGAGGGAACACCCGAGGCGTAGATCCTGGCGCACAACGCGACGGCCGCGAGCAGGGACACGCCGATCCCCGCGATCGCCACGGCGGCGGCGGGTTTCCCGGAACGCCGCAGCGGGGGCAAAAGGGCCAGGAGAGCGAACGCGGCGAGCGGTCCGGCCAGTGCGAGGAAGGCGTCCGTCATGCGTTCAACCCCGAAGCTCCGACAGGTCGTCCAAGATCACGGTCTTTCGAACGCGCGAGGCGAGAAGGACGAGCGCCAGGCCGACGGCGATTTCGGCGACCGTGATCGCGATCCCGAACAGGACGAGGACGACGCCCGCCAACAGTCCTCGCGACCATGCGATGGAGACGACGGCCAGGTTGACGGCGTTGAACATCAGCTCGATCGAGAGCAACACGCCGATCGCGTGCCGCCGGGCCAGTACGCCGTAAAGGCCGATCGCGAAAACGGCAGACGCCACGAGGAGTAGGTTGGCGAGCGTCACTCCGGCCGGTCCTTGCGCGCCAGGAGCAGCGCACCGAAGACCGCGCCGAGCAACAGAACCGACAGCAGCTCGAACGGAACGAGATAGTCGCCGAACAGGAGGAGTCCCGCGTCCTTCCCGCTCTCGAGCCCAAAGGCGGGCGGAGCGTCGGGAAGCCGGCGTACGGACGCAGCCAGCGCAACGAAGACCGAAAGCGCAAGGAGCGCCGCCGGCACGGGCTTGCGCCATCGCGCGCCTTCCGTGTTCGATCCGGCGACCACGAGTGCGAACACCACGAGGGTGAGAACGCCTCCGGTGTAAAGGAGAATCTGCACCGCCGCCAGGAGCGGAGCCGTCAGCAGCAGGTAGAACCCGGCCGTCGCCACGAGAGCGGCCGAAAGCGCGAAGGCCGCACGGAAGAGGCTCTTCGCCGTGACGACAGCAGAGGCCGCGGCGAGAAGGCAGGCGGTGAGACCGTAAAACGCGAGATCCCTCACGGGGCGTTCTCCGGCTTGGGGAGCCCGCGTGCGGCGTCGGTCCACTCGCGGATCTTTCCCGCCGTCGCCTCCGAGCTCAGCGTTGGCTCCGCGAGCAACTCCTGCCCGTTCGCCATCAGCCGCTCTTTCGTCAGGAGCAAACCGTCGCGTGTCGCCACCGCTGCTGCCAGCGCGCGGGTCATGACGATCGCGTCCGTCGGGCAAACCTGGATGCACAGCTCGCACTGCATGCACGCCTGGTAATCCAGCACGAACGCGTCGCAGTACGTGGCGCCGATCCCGTTCTTCCTCGCTTCGCCCTTTCGCAGCGTGACGGTGATGATCTCGGAGGGGCAGATGTACTCGCACAGGCGGCAGCCGATGCAGTTTTCCTCGCCGGTTTGCGCATCGAAGGTCAGCGCGAACGATCCCGCCCGCCACTGCGCCGGGATCTGCCGCTTCTTCCGCGGGTAGGGGACCGTGTTCGGGGCGCGGAAGACGTTGCGCAGCGTCATCCGCATCGTCCGCAGCGTCCCGAAGACGATCGTCCCGAGTGTCGGCACCGCTAATTCCGCACGACCCACGAGGCCGCGATGAGGAGGTTCGCAAGCGAAGCGGGAAGCAGGAACATCCAGTTGATCCGGATCGCCTGGTCGATGCGCATCCGCATCAGGCTCCAGCGGATCCAGAGGATGAGCACGAACAGCACGACGCACTTCGCCGTCAGCCACACGAACCCGGGAAGGAACGCGGGGCCCAGGTAGCCGCCCAGAAAGACGGTCGCCCCCAGGCCGCACATCGCGAGCGTGTGCGCATACTCGCCCGCGTAGAACAACGCGAACTTGATCCCCGAATACTCGACGTTGTACGCGGCGACCAGCTCGGATTCGGCGTCCAAGATGTCGAGGGGCGACTTGTTCCCCTCGGCCAGCGCGCAGAGCAGGAAGATCCCGAACGCGAGCTGGCCGATGAGCGGATAGCCGATGAACCACAATCCCCGTTGCGCCTCCACGACCGCGGTGAGCTGGAAGGACCCGGCGAGGAGCGCGGGAATCAGGAGCGCAAGGATCATCGGAACTTCGTAGGACGCCGCCATCGCGACCATGCGTAAGCAGGACAGGAGCGCGTACTTGTTGTTCGACGACCACCCGGCCGCGAAGACGCCAAGGAGCGTGAGCGACGCGAACGCCGTGAAGAAGAGAAACGAGTACGCGTGGTCGACGATCGCCAGCCCACGGGCTACGGGCAGGAACGCGAATCCCACCAGCGCGGGGACGACGACGAGGATCGGTCCGAGGTTGTAGAGGAGCGCGTCCGCGGCGCGCGGCGTGATGTCCTCCTTGACCAGAAGCTTCGCGAGGTCGGCGAGCGGCTGGAGCCAGCCATGGGGGAACCCGACCTCGTAGGGGCCGATGCGGTTCTGCATGCGGGCCGCGACCTTCCGCTCGAGCCAGGTCATGTAGGCGACGAAGGTCATCGCGACGCCGAGGACTCCTGCTGAGAATGCGAAGGCGCCCGTCCACCCGGTGAGGAGCGCGCTCATCGGTCGACGTCCCCGAGCACCGGGTCGAGCGAGCCCAGTGTCGCGACGACGTCGGCCACGAGTCCTCCGGGGAGG